>JAOZLQ010000061.1 GCA_029934755.1 Desulfuromusa sp.
ATCGCCCGATACTGGTATGTATCAGGCAACCCGGTTTTGTGGAGTCATATTTTGAAAAGCAGCAACATTGGCTACTACAATATCTAGCAAACGTTGCCGAGCTTCAATGGTTGCCCAGGCAATATGCGGGGTCATAAGGCAGTTGGGGGCAGAAAATAGCGGATTGTCTTCGGTTGGTGGTTCCTGAGAGAGGACATCGGTGGCATAGCCACCCAAGTAGCCTTCCTGCAAGGCTTCGGCGACAGCTTCCTCATTAATTAACTGGCCACGCCCAGTATTGATTAATAATGCCCCTTGCTTGACCCGCGCCAGATGGGCGGTATCGACCAGATTTTTAGTTTCTTCTGTCAAAGGACAATTTAAACTGATCACATCGGAATCTGAAAATAATTTATCAATATCAACAAACTCAAGTCCTGATTCCTTCTGGTATTCTTCTGGATGCGCAGTGTGTACCAGAATCTGCATACCAAAAGCCTGCGCAATCCGGCAAACTTGCTGCCCAATTTGGCCATAGCCGACAACTCCAAGGGTCTTCCCGGCAAGTTCAATCAAAGGGCGATTTCTGAAACTGAAGTCGGGGCAAGCCATCCAGTCCCCTTGCTGAACCCTTTCGGCGTGATGACCAACATGTTGAGTCATCTCCAACAGTAGTGCGAACACCATCTGCGCAACCGATTGAGTACTGTAGCCTGGGACATTTGAGACAATAATATGATGCTGTTGCGCAGCGTCCAGATCGACAACATTCACTCCGGTGGCCAGCACACCAATATATTTTACATTTGGCAGCATATCCAAAGTCTCTGCAGAAAGAACAGTTTTGTTGGTGAGTAAAATCTCTGCATCCAGAGCTCTGTCAACAATCTGGCTGACATCTGTACGGGGATAAATAATACAAGATCCCAATTCTTTCAATGGAGTCCAATCGAGATCTCCAGAATTGAGAGTATAGCCATCCAGAACAACTATTTTCACAATGAATCCTTTTTTGCAATCCCACCCCCGAAGAGTTCAGAGAGTGCTTGTTTTTCTTCTGTCGTCACAATATCCACACTTGGAATTTCTGCATGGCAAACCCGATTACGCCCGGTTTCTTTTGCCTGATAAAGATACCTATCAGCCTGTTCTACCAATTCAGTAACGTTAATTTCCTGCTGATCCGCATAGGTTGCAATACCCAAACTAACCGTTATCTTCAATGATTTTCCGGAAATAGTCAGAGGAGATTCTGCAATTCTTTGCCTGATGCGTTCGGCAACGGGAATACTGGCAGCCAGATTTGTGTCTGGCAGAATAATAGCAAATTCTTCCCCCCCGTAACGACAAGGGATATCCAGTTTACGCACGGTTTGTTGCAGCAATAAAGAAAGGTGGATTAGAGCTTGATTACCAACCTCATGTCCCCACTGATCGTTGACCTTTTTGAAAAAATCAATATCAAGCATGATCAGGGATGTTGGCTGAGCACTCCGTTGGGTTCGTTCTATCTCTTGTTCCAGTGCCTGAAGAAAATAGCGGTAGTTGGCAATCCCGGTCAGAGTATCAGTTTGCACCAGACTGGATAACTCTGCCAATTTTTGGCGTATTTCGGCAACCTCAATAACTATTGGACAGTTAGTTTCACCGACGGGACAGATTGGGAGTGTTTGTTGGAGATCCTGATTGGTCGTCATGCTGCTTTTATATGCAAATATCGATCAGGGATCAATCGAAATTTCAAATTTTAGACAGAAATCCGTCAGAGAGGTTCAACTTAAGGCTTCGGAGAGTTCGGCACTTTGTTGCAGAGCATCTTCGATCAATGGCAATAGTATTTCACTATCCAGATCAAATAATTGCGTCGCTTTCTCCACCAAGTCAGCAACGGAATCTCCCTTAGGACTCCCCTTCAATAAAGCTGCAATTTTAACGGAGAGAGGAATTGACTGATTTTCCAAGTGATGATGTTCTCCAATTCCCATAATCAATGATTCAGGGAATCCCCAGTGTTCAGCCATCTGTGCACCAAGAGTAGCGTGATCAATACCAAACAATTCTAATTCCTGTTCTGCCAAATCGATTTCTTCACTCTGCCAGCGTTGGTACAAGTCATGATAACCATCCCCTTCTCGATTAGCTAATACCGGAATCGCCATATTTTGCAGTAAGCCAATGGTAAAAACATCACTTTGGGTATTTGGATGGAGAGCCGTTGCCAATATTCGCGCCACCGCAGCTTGCCGGGATGCTGTTTTCCAGAACTGTGCCATATCAAGCCAGGCCGCCTGCTGATTTGTAGCAATATTATTTTTTACAGTCACAGAAAGAACCAGCGACTCCAGACGTCCACGACCAAGCAAATTGACTGCATGTTTAATGTTACTGACCTTGCGTGACAAACCAAAAGCAGAAGAATTAACCGTTTTAAGAACCCGGAGGTGCAAACCGGGATCAAGTTCCAGTTCTGCAGTAAGCTCGTTAACTCCGATTTCAGGGTTACGCAATTTACCAAGCAGAGTAATCACCGCTGACGAAAAACTGGGGATGTCAAAATCATCCAGATTTGCTGTTGTTTTCTTCTTTTTACCAAATAAAAAAGCCATGGTTATTATCAATCTCCGCGTCGAGCCAGTTTGTTAGAAAAAATCGAGAGCAAACCACCAAGCATGATGTAGCCCGTTGAGACTTCGAGCATAACAACAATTTGTCCACCGATACTGTTGGGTGCAACATCGCCAAAACCAAGTGTCGTTAGTGTGACGACACTAAAATAGAATGGAGATAAGGCAGTTGGGTAGGAACCGTAATCGATACCGACTAAACTGTAAAAATAAGAAAACAACAGTGAAAACAATCCGATACAACAACACCAACGCAACATGCTACGACCACAATCACAGGTCCACAACCAAGGATAATAAAGAATTTTGGACAACCAATTATAGGAACGAAACTCTTTGATGAAGTTTTGATCAACAATTTCCCGCCGCATCAAATAAGCGCCAGAAAAATTAATATCTCGGATATCGACACCAATCCAATGGGCCGATTTAAACTGCCGCATCATTCTCAACCGGGCATGGCGTAAATCGACGTTGTTGAAATTGGCTTTGCGGATATTCGCTAGCGACAGTTCTGCATAACGCAGATCAGCTTCCGTCAAATCAGCTTCCGTCAAATCAGCTTCACGTAAGCGGCTATGACTCAAATCTGCACAGCTCAAATTAGCCCCTACCAGACTAGCTTGCGTCAAAGTTGCATGTTCAAGATTGGTTTTGAACAGACTTGTATGATTCAGGTTTGCTCTGCCAAAACCTGCTTGCTTACAATTTGCACCATCCAGAATTGCACCCTCAAGATTGGCTGTAGAGAGTTCCGCATTTTCAAGGTTGGCATCTTGCAGATTTGCGCCACGCAGATCCGCATTAAACAGTTGAATACCACTCAGATTTCGTCCCGAAAGATCCAGATCACGCAGGTCTGCCCCATTAAAATTTGCACCACGCAAATCTTCATCGGGAGAAAGAGCTTTTTGTCGCAATTGTTCGGGATTAAGCTGGTTCATATTAACCCTAAAAGTTAGAATAATTTATTTAAACATATAATTATAATAAATTTTAATCTATGTCAAACAATTCTATCCTTTTTGGCAAATCTGCTTAAATAAGATTTCAAATTTTATCAGTTCTATCCAGCTCGCTTCACTAAATACTCTGGGGTGAAGAAATTTCCCCTTCCCCCTTGATGGCGGAAGGTTGGGATGGGGATGTTTCCTTACAAATTCGCCCCCCACCCTAACCCTCCCCCACACCGGGGGGAGGGAATCGATGCTAGTTGAGTCAAGTGGCTCTATCTTCTTTTGATGGATAGATCCCATATTTTATTTTCATTGGGTCAGTGTTTCAGATACGTTTTGATACTACTGGAAAAATCGTGCAGTTGAAGTGAAAGGTCGTCTTGCCAGCAGGTTTCTGTGCAAATATTTCCTTCCAGAAGCATCTGTAATTGATCGCTGCTCATGGGAAATAACGGGATGGATTGCAGCAATGCAACCATTGGCTTCATCAACCAGAGTGGCTGGTGAATTTTTCGTGCCCCAGCCACTTGTCCCAGAGTTTGCGCAATCAGATCAAGAAGTTGATCATAGCTGAAACTTTGTAGCCCACAGCACTGATAGGTTTTTCCAATCGTGTTTTCCTTATCCAGCGCAGCCACAAAACCATTGGCAACATCGATGATGCTGACCGGTTGCAATTGATATTGTCCATCTCCCATTACTGGAACTAACGGCAGTGCCTTAATCAATTTTGCCAGCATATTAATAAACTGATCCTCTGGGCCATAAATCAGTGATGGACGAAAAATGGTCCAGTCCAGATTGGATTGTCGCACTCTTTCTTCCGCCTCCCATTTAGTTTGGTGGTAACTGGAAATACTATTTTCCCGGGTGCCATTGGCACTCATCTGCAGATAGCGTTTCACCCCCTGCTCTTCCGCAGCCTGCAGAATGTTGACCGTCGATTCAACGTGCAATTTTTTAAAAGTAGTTCCCCTGCCAGGAAATTCGCGAATAATTCCAACCAGATGAATAACCGCATCACAACCACTAAGTTGATCGCGTAAAGTTTCAGGATCAGTTGTATCGCCAACAACAGTGTCAACACCTCTCACATCGTTGATTGCAGACACCCCTCTAACCAGAGCACGAACTGAATGTTTTGCCGCGACTAATTGCTGAATGATTTCTCGACCAACAAACCCGCCTCCACCGGTGACAAACACTTCCATAATTGCTCCTGTAGAAAATTTAAAGTACTTGAGCTTCTTGCAAAGTCGTCATCCCCGTGGAAACGGGGATCCAGTTTTTCTTGAAAGCTTGTGGCTCTCTAGATTCCCGCCTTCGCGGGAATGACGGTCAATGGTCTTTTGGGACTGTTGCAAGAGCCTCACTCATCTTCCTGATAAATATAATACCATATCGTGCCGAATCGACCCACCAATACCCAATTTGATATTTCTCAAATCAATTCCACATAAATCAGGTGACTTAACCCGCAAAACCAATGCTTAAGAACGCTTTAACATTGACTTATCGATAGTTTATCGTATTATGTAACTCTAATGATTTGCGAATAAACTAGAGACATCGGGATGGATAATTTGCAGCCCTTACAAAAGATTAAAGTTCTACTAGCAGATGACAATGAAATGGGACGACAAATACTTCGGGCGATGCTGGAAAATATTGGCCTTCAGGTTGTTGAAGTCCAAAATGGGGCTGAAGCTGTCACTATGATTAACGGTGAAGATTTTGATCTGGTGCTGATGGATATTCAAATGCCGGTCATGGATGGGCGAGAAGCAGCAAGAACAATCCGTAAACTTCACCGGACTGAAGCCAAGAGAATACCGATTATCGCCATGAGTGCTGATTCTCTTGAGGAGTGCCAAGCAGCAAGTTTAGCAGCTGGAATGAACAGCCATCTCGGCAAGCCGATTGAAATTGAAACTCTATATGCCGAGTTGTTGCGTTGGATACCAGTAAAAAAACAGCAAATGATCCATACCACAGCAGACGATAAAAGCTCTGATAACTCTGATCTTGAAGCGGCGCTACCGGGGATTGATGTCATAGCAGGAATTCACCGGATCAATGGTGATCGTCAGCTTTACCTGGAATTATTGAAAAAATCTGTCGCGCAGTTTTCTACTGTAGAAGCTGAACTGCGTCAGGAATTAGGGACAGGAAAACAAAAAGAGGCCATTCGCCGTGCACATACTCTGAAAGGAGTCGCTGGAGGGTTGGGAGCAACGCATCTGCAGGATTTAGCTGCGCAACTGGAAAAGCAATTAACCCGGCAGGAGAACCCGACCATCTTAGCTGCAGTTGTTCATGAACTTACCCCCCTGTTAGCAGCTATCCAGTCACTCCCGGAATTAAACTGTCCAGAAGTGACCAAGGATAAAATACTGGGAACCGCTACAGAATTACACGACGTATTTAAAAATTTACTTAAAGCTTTAAAAACCCTTCAGCCACACGAAGCCAAACAACAGCTATTGCGATTAACGGGGAAAAAATGGCCCCTAAAATATACAGCTGATTTTCTACAACTTGAAAAACTGATTGAAAAATACCAGTTTAAACCTGCTACAAAGCTACTTGAAACCCTCATGAAAGAGGATAAGAGTTAAATGGATATGAGAAGCAAACAGATTTTGATTGTTGATGACACCCCTTCCAATATCGATACTCTGATTGCAGTACTGGGTGATAACTACGATCTGCGCGTTGCCATCGATGGCGAAACGGCTTTGCAAGCTCTAGAGCAAAACAATTTACCTGATCTGATTCTGCTCGATGTCATGATGCCGGGGATTGATGGTTACGAAGTCTGCAAGCAGATAAAAAGCTCAATCCGTACTCGTGGCATTGGAATCATTTTTTTGACTGCGCTGACGGAAAGTTCTGAACAAGAGAAGGGTCTGAGCTTGGGGGCTGAAGATTATATTACTAAGCCATTTGATCCGGCAATTGTGCGAGCGCGAGTAAAAACGCAATTGGAACTAAAAGGCTACCGTAACTATTTAGAAGAGCAAATTTCTCTCAGAACGGAAGAATTGGCCCATGCCCAGGAAGCGACCATTGCCAGTATGGCGATCATGGCGGAATACCGTGATCCAGAAACAGGCGGGCATATTCAGCGGACCAAATCCTATGTCCGAGCACTCGCTTCCATATTAAGTCAAAAAAACTCACTGTTGATCACCGAACAGGAGCAGCAACTTTTATTTCAGGCGGCTCCCCTGCACGATATTGGCAAGGTGGCAATCCCCGACGCCATATTATTGAAACCTGCCCGTTTAACGGCTGATGAATTTTCCATTATGGAAAAACACACCATTTTTGGCAGTGAAGCGATTCGCCGAACCGAAACGATCTACGGCAAAAATGAACTCTTAAGCTTTGCTGCAGAAATTGCTGAATTCCATCACGAAAAGTGGGATGGATCAGGCTATCCACATGGTCGCAAGGGCAAGTCAATTCCCATCAGTGCCCGATTGATGACCATTGCTGATGTGTATGATGCGCTTATCAGCAAGCGTCCTTACAAAGAAGCACACAGTCATGAAGCAGCAGTCAAGATAATCCTGGAAGGAGATGGTTATACCCACCCGGATCATTTTGACCCACAAATGTTGGAATGTTTTGCACAAAATCACCTGCAATTTCGTGATATTGCTCGGGAGTTTGCTGATTAAATAATTTGTACATATAGTTCTGAAGCTTTCACCCGCTACCTCCCGCGCCCCCTCCCTAACCCTCCCCCATAAAGGGAGAGGGAACTTGTAACTCCTTCCCCCCTTTATGGGGGGAAGGCTGGGATGGGGGGCGGGGAATAATAAAGAAAAAAACGGGTATCCATATGAAGATACGTACAAAAACTTATCTACTCCTCAGTACAATTCTATTCTTCTCTATTATGTTGTACGTCGGTATTTATATTCAGATTGATCATCGGCGGATGATGACAAGCTTTGAGACCGCCTCAGCACAAGAAAAACATGCATTCACAGCGGAACAAGATTCAACCGAAATGCGCATGTTGCAGATTGCCTCTTTTGTTGCCAATAACCCAAAAGTGCAGCAATTGTTTCTCCTGGGTAAAAATGCTATCGAGTTAGAAGGGGGTGGGGCTGGCGGCGAACTCTCTGCTCAGGTTAGAGCGTCCTTGTATGAGCTTGTACAGCGCAGTCAAAAGGTTCTGGCCGAACAATTTGGTTTCAGACAACTACAATTTCTTTTTGGCCCAGGCGCGATCAGCTTCTTACGGGTTCACCGGCCAGAGAAGTTTGGTGACCAGATGGGTCAGGTCCGTGCGACCATTGTTACTGCCAATGCCAAGCAGGAAAACACTATGGGTTTTGAAACGGGCAGAAGTGCTCCGGGTCTGCGAGGAGTAGTGCCTGTATATGCTGTTGATAGCGTGACCAGAAAGAAGGTTCATGTTGGTGCGCTGGAGGCGGGCACCTCCTTTTCAACCATGCTTTCTCTTTTTCACAAAAACAGTCCTTGGCTGAACATGTCTGTATTACTTAATCAGGAATACCTACAAGCCAACCTCTCGCCCAGTATCTTTGAGAAAATAGCCAAAGAAAGACCGTTTATTAAAGATTGCTATATCGAGGGAACATCTTCATCCAAGATTGAAGATTTTTTATCTCGTAATGATTTTTCAAAATTTCTGACAGATCCAGGGCACCGTCTGCTTCGTGATGGAAAAACCCACTACAGCGTCACATCTTTCCCTTTGCGCGATTTCCAGGGGGAAACAGATCCAAATCAGCCCGATGCCGGGCGGGTCATTCTCTGGAAGGACGTCAGCGATGATATTGCCGGATATTACAATGACGTCCGTAATCTGATTACCTACGGAGCCTTGCTTTTTCTATTGATTGAATTACTGGTGTTTTACGGGCTTAAATTCATGACGAGGGGATTGCAGATTGAACTGGAAAGCACAAGAGAGCTGGAAGTTGCAAGTGAGAATGCCCGCTTAATCGCTGAAGAATCCTCTCGCTTAAAAACAGATTTTTTGAGCAATATAAGTCATGAGTTACGCACGCCAATGAATGCTATCATGGGGTTGGGACAACTGCTCGGTGACAGTTCATTGGACAATCGACAACAGGGACTTATCGATAAAATAAACTTATCTTCCAAACACTTGCTGAGTCAGATTAATGAAATCCTGTTGATAGCGAAAATTGATGGGCAGGCAAAAGAGACTTTGCCCCATGAAAATTTCAACTTACCGCAACTGATAAATCTCATCATCAATAAATTTTCCGCCAAAGCCAAGGATCAGGGAGTCAACTTAATAGTTGATTTCCCCGAGAATTTACCGCAACAGGTCGCCGGATATCCAGCACAACTGGAACAGATCCTCAACCAATTATTAGGCAACGCAATCAAGTTTGGTCACGGTGGAGATGTAACCCTATCTCTCACCTTGCTTGATCGACATGATGACACAGCCACTCTGGAATTTGCCGTCATCGATCAAGGAATTGGAATTTCCGCAGAGCAACAAACACTTATTTTTCAACCGTTTCAACAGGTAGATGGTTCAAAAACACGAAGATACGGGGGCACCGGTCTAGGCCTGACAATCGCCAGAAAAGTTTGCCGACAATTGGGCGAGAAGATGACCGTAGAAAGTACTCTCGGTCAGGGGAGTCGCTTTACTTTTCAGCTGAAGTTCAAAACCCTTACCGAGGATTCCAACAGCACAACAGTTGCTATCCTTGATAGCGGTTCTGGGCCGGTTAAAACCGAAAATATTTCGCTGGGCAGAGGAACCTTCGCGGAGATAGAGCAATTATTGCAGCAATTGGAAGATCCTTTAGAAAAAATGCAGCCCAGACCTTGCCAGGCTATCGCTAATAAACTCAAAGATAGGCGGTGGCCTGCAAACTGTTGTGCAGATATTGGAGAACTGGTAAATTTGATCGGTCAATACCGCTTTGTCGAGGCACAGCAAATTGTAGACCGCCTCAAAAAATCAATTTTACGTACGGATATTTTTTCATAATAAGTTTTCTGGGGAGGATACGCTCAAAATATTTTTGTTATAACTCAACCCTTAACAAACAGGGAGATACCATGGTGGCAAATAAGAGAATACAATTCTGGAGAAGCTTCAAAATATTGGGATTCATTTTGTTTGTCACCTGTGCTTCTTGCACTGATCCGACTGAAAAAAGTACCTCCATACTGAAAAAGGTTCGCGTTGCTTCCGTTCCTGCCATTGTTGAAGCTCCTACCCATATTGCCTATCACAATAAATATTTTGAGCAAGAAGGTTTAGATGTCAGTCTCAGAATTAATCCCGACGGTAAAACATCGCTGGAACAACTTCTGAACGATGAAGCAGATATTATTACCGTAACTGGCACACCCGTTGTATATAGCAGCTTAAAGGGGAATGATTTCGCCATTCTGGCCAATATCGATCACTCTAAAATCCATTTTGTCGTTGCCAGAAAAGATCGCGGTATCAGCTCTATTGCGGATCTGAAAGGGAGAAAAGTCACCGTTATGCTTGGAACATCGGGTCAGTTTTTCATGGATTCTCTGCTGGCTCTTAACAAATTAAAAATAACAGACCTGGAAATCGTCAACCTGAATGGTCCGGCACAATTAAAGGCTTTTGTTGATGGTGAGGTTGATGCAATATTCGGCTGGGTTCCTTTTCCACTTTTAGCACTTCAGGAGTTAGGAGACAAAGCAATCCTTCTGCCAAGTGACCCGATCCGTTCCTGCTCTTGGGTTGTCGTCGCAACAAAGCAATATGTCGCAGAAAATCCTGACATACCGAAAAAAATCCTTAAAGCACTTATTGCTGCAGAAAATTTTATTTCGCAAGAGAGAGAACAAGCATCGATCATCCATGCAGAAATTAGCGGGGTAAAGAACCGGGCAGCTAGCGATCTATTCAAAACAATGGAGTTTGGTTTGTCACTCAGGCATAGTCTGCTCCTTGATTTTGAAGATCAGGCTCGCTGGATATTGAAACATGGCTATTCCGATGCGAAGAAAATACCGAACTATCTTAATTATATTGATCCTGATGCCATGAGTGCAGTTAAGCCGGAAGCCGTCACCCTTATTCACTGATCGGCAATTATTATTTCACATGCATAGGCAGGCACAATGAGAATTAGTGCAAAACTCTACCTCTCTACATTGATTGCTATCGGGCTGATTTGCCTGCTCACTATTTTTGTATTTCAATACTCTCGTAAGATTATAACCGCGCAGCAAAAAGCTGATATTGCCAACCAACTTGTCCAACAGGCAACCCATCTTAATATCGTTCTTGATGAATACCTCTCCTACCACTACGAAAGAAGTGAGCAGCAGTGGCAAACAGTCTCCTCTGCTCTTCTTGACCTGGCTGAAAAACTGCCGTCAGAGAATACTGATCATGTACTTGCCGAGTTAGAAGAGATCAGATCCGCCTTTTCCAGGCTCCTATTAGAAAACTATCTGAATTTAAAATTGCCGAAACAGAACTCGCCTACTAACGATCTGATTGCATCAAAAGAAATTCAGGATCGGCTATCAAGTCAGATTCGGGTAAGTGCGCATAACATTTTATCTATAGCATTCATGTTGTCTCAGCAGACCGGCAAAGAGATTAAAACCATTATTCAGAGGACCTTCTCTACCGTTTTATGGTTTTCCATCCTCCTGATTCTTCTACTGGTTATTTCTTCTGTCCTAATTATCAGGGGAATAACTAAACCTCTGAGAGTACTGGTCGCAGATGCAGAAAAAATCAGGCTAAGGGATCTTGGTAATATCACAGTCAATAAAGGGGACAGCCTTTCTCCAGATAATAAAAACGAGATTAATATTCTCGCCCAAGCGTTGACCAGAATGACCACACAGCTGACGGGGACAGTTCAATCTCTCCGATTGAGTGAGGAACGCTATCGAACTCTCTTTAAAACCGTTGGAGTCTCCCTTTTGGAGGAAGATTATTCTGCAATACTTTCAATGCTTGAAAAACTGAAACAGCAAGGAATTACCGATATACCGACTTATATCCAGGAACATCAGGAATTTGTTGTTGAAGCCGCTCGGGCAGTCAAAATATTGGATGTCAATGACGCAACCCTCAAATTGTTCGGTGCTCGTAGTAAAGAAGAATTTTTAGGTTCTCTGGATAAAGTCTTGATCCCCGAATCCTACGCTGTCTTTCGCGAAGAGTTAGTTGCTATTGCAAATGGCCGGGAGAGCTTTGAGACCGAAGCGGTTAATGGCACTCTTGAAGGCAAACGAATCAATATCCTGATGGCAGTAAGTTTTCCAGAGAAATTCAGGGATCAGGGCAGGTTAACTGTGAGCATCACCGATATCACGGATCGCAAACTAGCGGAAAAAGAATTGGAAAATCATCGTGAACATCTACAGCAGTTGGTGAATGAAAAAACGACCGAGCTTAAAATTCAGGTCGATGAAACGGAAAACATAAACAAGACGATGGTTAACCTGCTCGATGATTTACAGGAGAAGCAGAGACAACTTGAGGCCAGCG
>JAOZLQ010000062.1 GCA_029934755.1 Desulfuromusa sp.
TAACCGACCAAGGTCATGGTTTCAATCCCAAGCTCTTCCAGTTTTTTAATTGCCACCCATTCGTTAGCAGCTGAAAGTACCGGCGGTTTACGTAGAGATAACAAGCTCTTTAAAATTCGTGGCCAACCGATACCTGAATAAAGTTTGGCAAAATATCCTCTTCCATCTTTTTCAAAACGCAGGGTTCGCCGACCGTCCATATTGCGGTATTCTTCACCCTGAAGACTCAATACCTGCTCGAACAAATCTTTATTTTTCCAGTTTTGCTTCCAAGTTTTTGGTAAGACAATCATGATAGTACCTGTTCAATCACATCAGATGCTCGCTCAGGCATGGAAAAGATATCGTGCTCAGCAACATAGTGCCGTGCATTATTCTGCCATTGCTCCCGGGATCCAGACTGGATCATATGAAGAAGCACCTGATTCATCTGTTCCTGCTGAAAGGGTGACGACAGGACTTCTCCGCATTGGGCATCCCGAATATGAAAGCTGTAACCACAGATATCGGTCACTAATACCGGCAATTGTGCAGCTACGGCCTCGAGTAAAACGGTACCAGTATTTTCCCGATAAGCAGGATGGAGAAGCAGATCAGCGGCAAACAATAATTGCGCGATATCATCACGTCCCCCGAGAAAAAAAACCTGTTCAGAAATACCAAGAGAGTTCGCCAACCTTTGAAATGAACGAACATTATCCTGGCCAACAACATACAGGCACACCCGCTGGCGTAACGCTTCTGGTAACGATGCAACAGCACGTAAACTTCGATCAAGCCCCTTGGTTTTGAAACCGGATCCAACCATCAACAAAAGAATATCTTTATCAGACAGCCCCTGTTCCGCTCTAACTTGGCTGCGCAACAACATATAGTTTTCTGGAGCGAGTCGATCACGCTGAATACCCGGAGGCAATAGATGCATTCGATCAATATCAGTACCGTAAATACGGCTGAATACTTTCTGTTCCTCTGGAGAAATCAGAAGAATGTGCGTTTTCTCCTCAGAACCAAAAACAGCCTTCTCTGAAGTAAGAAAACTACGGGTACGACCAACCAGACGATAAAAAAATGAGCGCTCAGCTGCTTTTGCTGCGAAACATGGGTCGGCGGCATAATAAACATCCAACCCTAGCATCTTATTAAAACCAATCACGGCATCATATTGCTCCCGGTGAATATGCTGTATCACCTTCCGCGCAAATTGCTCATATCGTTTATAGTTCCGCCGGGCCGATACAGGAATAAGCTGCAGCGTCAATCCTTCAGGGACATCTCCACTGCTTTTAAGAGCAAAAAGATCCACCAAGTGCCCACGCCTCACACACTCCTGTGCAATTTTCACGCAGTCGCGTTGCAAGCCACCATAGGGAAAATATTTGAATAGAACAAACGCCAATCGCATACATCAAGTTCCGTCAGTTAACCGGGAATAGTTCAGATTCAATCAAATCACAGAGAATATGAATCATGGTCAGATGTGCCTCCTGAATA
This sequence comes from Desulfuromusa sp., assembly GCA_029934755.1. Classification (GTDB taxonomy): domain Bacteria; phylum Desulfobacterota; class Desulfuromonadia; order Desulfuromonadales; family Geopsychrobacteraceae; genus Desulfuromusa. The sequence continues at coordinate 1,495 of JAOZLQ010000062.1, forward strand.
TGCGGCGTTTCGTTCACGGCCACTGTCAGCGACAAATCCACCCGCGCTTCTATAGTTCCACCATCACGACCCAAAAAAGCAACAGTGTTGCATTCCAGCTCAGCTGCCAGATCAAGTGCTCGCTGAACATTGATAGAATTTCCACTGGTTGAAATACCGACAACAACATCACCAGGCTTCGCCAGTGCTTCAACCTGACGACTGAATACCTGCTCGTAGCCAAAATCGTTGGCTACAGCAGTAAGAATTGAAGAATCAGTGGTCAAGGCAATTGCCGGTAGTGCTTTTCGGTTTTTCAGAAAACGACCGACCAGTTCAGCAGCAAAATGCTGGGCATCGGCTGCGGAACCACCATTACCCATGACGAGTATTTTGTTCCCTTGTATTAACGCTTGGCACATCAACTGAGCACAACGTTCGATGTCTTTAACCATCGGCATAACCACCTGCTGGAAGACTTCAATGTGGCGACTAATATGTTGGTTGATTTTATCCTGCATCGTTAACCTTTCCCGACTGGTACTGCCGTAAGTTCAGTTATTGCCTGGTAGACATCTGTTACTGAAATTGATGCCGCGCACTGGGCATCCATATCGCATTGTTTCAATAAGCAACCCGCACAGTTCATCGGGGTCTGTAAACTGCGATGAATCGACCCGACAGGTGCATTGCGAGTTGCGTCAGTCACTCGAAACAACGAAACCGTCGGCGTACCCAAAGCCGCAGCAATATGAATCGGCCCAGTATCACAACCTACGACCAGGCTGACACGATCAAGCAACGCCACTAATTCAGGCAAACTGCCACGCGGCCAAATAATTGCCTGCCCTGCTGTTGCTTCTGAAATCACCGTGACCGCTTTGAATTCTTCGTCGTTTCCCCAAGTCAACAGAGGAATAACCTCACCATCATCGACCAACTGACTTGCCAAATGTTGCCAATTTTCTAAACTCCACAACTTTGTTTGCCACGTCGTTCCATAATGTAATACCACCAAGGGTCGATGCAGAAGTTCAAGTTGCTGCAATTGCTGTTCGACCACCTCCTGAGCAGCAGCAGTCACATGTAATGGCCCAGCTGAACGTAAATCCGTACCATCAGGAAATGCAGCTCTTACAATTGCTAAGGATCGCTGAGCAACATGGTGATCATCATCACTTAGAGCAACATGATGACGCGTTGTCAGCAAATTTGGCCACTCACGTACTTGATGACGGTCAAACCCGTATTTAGCACCACCCCGACTGATGAAAGTAAATAATCCACTTTTGCTGTTACCCTGAAGATCAAAAACCAGATCGTAGCGGCACTGACGCAACTGAGCAAAAAAAAGCCACAATTCACGCAACATTGTAAATAGAGAGAGACGCCGCCAGCGTTTTGTCTGTAATGGAATCACCTTCCGGATTAATGGATGACCATCGAGAACCGAAGCAAATCCCTCTTCAATTAACCAGTCAATTTCAACCTCAGGACAAGCACTGTGCAGATAGGCCAGAACGGGAAGAGTATGGATCACATCTCCCAGAGCACTTACCTTAACAATCAGTACTTTCATCCGGAATCATCCAGCAATTGACAAGCTGCAGAGATAACATCGGTAGCCGTAATCTCTGTCATACAGCGGTGATCAGTGGGACATTCACGCAATAAACAAGGAGCACAATCAACCTGTTTACGCACAATTTTTACATTTTTTGACGCCGGACATGTAGTCGTGTGATCCGTTGGACCAAAAACTGCTACGATGGGTGTCGAAAATGCGGCAGCTACATGCATTGGTCCGGAATCGTTGGTCACCAACAAACGGCTGTTGGCCAACAATGACATCATTTCCCTGACCGAGGTTTTTCCGATCATATTAAGTGGCTGGCAATGCATCGCAGCAGAAATATCACGGCCCATTTCTACTTCGCCAGGGCCACCGGTCAGCAAAATACGAGCATCATAACGTTTGGCGAGGAGGTCTCCTACTTCAGCAAATCGCTCAGGAAACCAACGCTTGGCTGAACCATAAGCAGCGCCGGGATTGATAGCGATGACATTGTCGCTCTGAAGAATCGACTGCGCCCACTGCTGTTCAGCCTTGGTACAAGCCAGACAGAGCCTCCCCTGACCACCTTCAATTCCTAATTGAGCAAGTAAACCCAAGTAATAATCAGTATGGTGCAAACGCTTATCTGCAGCAGTCACGGGCACCGGATAGTTAAGTAACAACCGTCGCCCATCAGTCGTGTAACCTGCCCGCCTTGGAATTCCGGAAAACAGAGCTATCACTGCTGCTTCAATGGCATTCTGCAACAAAAAGGCAGCATCAAAATGCTCAACACGTAATTCTTTGGTTATCCGCCATAAACCAACTAAGCCTTGGTGCGAACCCTTTTTATCATAAACCATCACTCGGTCGATGCTCGGGTGAGACTGAAACAGCTCTGCCACTAATGGATTAGCCAACATGACTATTTCGGCCTGCGGATAATAACTGCGCAGAGCGGCTAACGCCGGAGTTGTCATCACTGCATCGCCAATCCAGTTGACGCCGCGCACCAAAATACGCTGTATTGGTTGGTTACTTAAATTCCTGACCGCCACTAGGCTTAGCTCTCTATAGAGTCGGCTTCGTCAATCAGCATAACCGGGATATCATCACGTATTGGATATCGCAATCGACAAACATGACAGAAGATAAAATCACCTTCATCGGCAAGTTCCACAGGCTCTTTACATTTGGGGCAAGCAAGAATTTCTAACAATTCAGAAGATACAGACATTTATTGACTCCATAGACGCTTTGTCACACCCTTAATCAATTCAGCAGAATTTTCAATATTAATATCCATTGAAATCTGATAACAAGGCAATTCAAACATATCAGCTGAGAGTTTGACAGCATCTTTTTCTGTTGTTATCAGTGCATCAACTTGAGTCGACTCTTCTAGCAGTTTCTCCAGAGTTGAATTTTGATATTCAGCGTGGTCAGAAAAAGACAATTTCTTTGGCAACAATAACCCAATATTTTCCAAAGAAATAAAAAAACTCTCAGGATTGGCAATCCCGGCAAAAGCCAGGAAGTTAAGATTTTTGAGTTGACTGACCGGGACCTCACGACCATCGAGACTGACAGCAATATCAGCCAAATGATGTTGGCTGTTATAAACTTTTAAATCCCTAAAACCCATCATTTTTTGAACTCCCGCTCGCGTCATGAGCAGAAAATCAGCTCGTTTCAAAGCTCGGGAAAATTCACGGAGGTTACCCGCAGGCAGAGGCCAGCCGTTTCCAAATGGTCGTGCAGAATCGAGCAAAACCAGATCAACGTCACGTTTAACTGCCCGATGTTGAAACCCATCATCGAGGATAATCAAATCAACATTTCTTGATTTTTCCAGAGTCTTAATACCGTTGATACGTTTTTTAGCAATCACTACCGAACAATCTGGGTTTCTTCTGGCCAGCAGAAAAGGTTCATCGCCGCACTCAGCAGCAGTCATTAATATTCCCTCTCCAGAAGAGACAATACCGACATCACCCACAAAGTTACCAGCATATCCGCGACTGACTATTGCAGGATGCTTGCCCTGCTGGTGAAACTCTTTCACCAACCAATCGACGACAGGGGTTTTTCCTGTCCCACCAGCAGCAAGATTACCTACAGAAATTACAGGAAGAGTAGATTGATAAGAAGAGAACAGTTTATAATCATAACAAAGGTTTCGAACCCAACTACCAATACCATAAACGAATGAAATTGGCAGAAGCAGCAGCAAAAGGATACTTTCCAGAAAGTTTTCGGCCCCTTGCTCAACCAGGCGATGGTGAAAACCTACCAGCCTATTCATTTCAAAGCTTTAGATATATGGCGCATGGTGCGCTCGGTCGTCCCGGCATTTTCTGCAATTAAAGAACTTCCCGCCTGCCCCATAGCCCGGCATCGAGCCGGGTCATTCAACATAACGATACTCTGTCGCACCAGTTCGTGTTGATTTTCAATCTGCACTCCGGCACCAGCACGAATCAGTTTAGCGGAGATTTCTTTAAAATTATGAACGTAAGGGCCAAAAAGTACCGGTTTCTCTAGTAATGCGGCTTCCAATAAATTATGCCCACCAATGGGAACCAGGCTTCCACCAACAAAAACCAGGTCAGCAACACTATAAAGATCAAGAACTTCACCCAGCGTATCGACCAGCAAAACATCTCCCGGGGAAAGTAAATCGTCCTTTTCCTGCAGAGAACTACGTAGCCGATACGTAAATCCGGCTTCTTTCAGCAAAGACTGCACTTCCCGTTTTCGTTCTGGATGGCGAGGAATCAGAATCAGGAGCAGTTTTCTATCAATCTGTGTCGATATCTGTTGATAAGCCTCAAGAAGTTGTTTTTCCTCCTTTTCATGAGTGCTTCCAGCAACTAAAATGGCGACATTTTCAGGCAATCTGAATTGATGTTTTTTCTGCTGAACTTGTTCTGTAGTCACATCCATCAAATCATGATCAAACTTGAGGTTGCCGGTATTTTCCACCCGTTCGCTAGGTGCTCCCATAACAGTAATTCTTTCTGCATCTGTCTGTGATTGCATACAAAAAGAAGTAAACCGATCCAGGATTGGCCGCAACAGAAAACGGATCAAACGATAACGCGGAAAAGAGCGATCTGATATCCTCCCGTTGACCAGTATCAGGGGAATTTCAAGTTGATAAGCCTGTCTGGTAAAATTGGGCCAGATTTCTGTTTCAACAATAATAATCAGTTCCGGATGAACCAAACTTAAGGCTCTGCGTACAGCCCAAGAAAAATCAAAGGGAAAAAACAGACACAGGTCAATTTTTTGATCTGCTGAAGCAATCGCATGTCCAGTTTCAGTGACATTACTCATAAGAATCTGAAAATCAGGATATTTGGTACGAATTTGTTTGATCAGAGGGGCTGCAGCACGGGCTTCTCCAACTGAAACAGCATGAACCCAGATTGTTTTTCTTGCACAAAATAATTTTAACTGTTCCGGTGAATAATAGCCTAGCCGCTCCCTGATGCCGCGACGGCTTTTACCATAACGGAGTCCACGCAAGAGATAATATGGCAACAGAAAGAGTGCGGAAAGTAACAATAACAAATTATACAGCAGGTACACCATACGACTCCAAACGTGTTTCAGCCCGTTGTTGGTTTTCTTGCATCGCTATTTTTAACCGCTGACGAAACACATCGACCCCTTCCTGTTTATCAAAATACAGAGGGTCGCCAAAAGAATAGACCCCCCGCCCGAAAGGATAAGGAAGCAGAAAACGATCCCAAGATTTAAACCGATGCCCACGGTTACAAACATATGCCATCGGAACAACCGGACGTCCACTCATCCGCGCTAATTGAACAACACCATCTTTCAACTCATGTCGAGGTCCCCTGGGACCGTCTGGGGTCAGAACAATATCTGCCTTTTCTTGACATAACTCCAACATTTCTTTAAAAGCCGCCCGACCACCACGGGAAGATGATCCACGAACGGTATCATGCTTAAAATACTTCATTGTTCGTGCCAGAAGCTCTCCATCTTTCGACACACTAATTAATAATTTTGCATGTTTGCCCGGATAACCAAAAACCAGTAAAAGCAACTGATCGTGCCAAAACGGAATAATGACCTGCTCACCACGGTCCCAAATACGACAAAGCTGATCTACCCCTAAAATTTCTTTTCTTAATGATAAATTCAGTAAACGCATCACTAAAGATGCCACAATGGGGACAAATGTTAAGAGCAGGCGATCACCAATTCTCATCTAAATCAACCCTCGAATTGCGTGTCATAAAGGCGTTTATATAATCCATCTTGATCCAGTAATTCCTGATGATTTCCAGACTCGACAATTTCACCTTGATCGAGAACCAGGATCCGATTTGCGTGCATTATTGTCGAAAGACGATGAGCAATAACAAAAGTGGTACGATTGGCCATCAGATTTCCCAATGCTCGCTGAACCATTGCTTCACTTTCTGTATCCAAAGCACTGGTTGCTTCATCTAACAAGAGAATTGGGGCATCCCTTAAAATTGCCCGGGCAATACATATCCTCTGTCGCTGTCCTCCGGATAAGCGCACACCACGATCACCAACCAAAGTGTCATAACCATCCGGCAGTTGACTAATAAATTCATCAGCATAGGCCTGACGGGCTGCAGCTTCTACCATACTGGTATCAGCATCAGGCCGCCCATAACGAATATTGTTCATCAAGGTATCGTTAAACAGGAAGGTTTCCTGGTCAACCAGAGCAAGATTATCATGCAAACTACTTTGGGTTAAGTTGCGGATATCATATCCATCAATCAAAATTTTCCCTTGCTGCGGATCATAAAAGCGATTCAACAACCCAACAAAAGTACTTTTTCCTGCTCCGCTAGGCCCAACCAAGGCAACGACTTCGCCGGGTTTTGCAACAACGGAAAAATCGCGTAGAACCAGATCGTCATCGTAAGCAAAATCAACATTTTCAAATTTGACATAACCCTGACACCGAGATAAATCAGTAGCATCTGTAGCATCAACAATTTCGGCTTGGTTATCCAACACTTCAAAAACCCGCTCTGCAGCACCAATGGCTTTTTGAATCGTGTTATTCACTTTAGTCAGTCGTTTAAGTGGCGTATACATCAAAAGGATAGCAGCGAGTATAGAAAACAACTCCCCCTTTGTCATTGCATCTACCGCAACCCGATCCAAACCGTACCAAAGAACTGCCGCAACTCCAAAGGAGGTCATGATCTCCATCACTGGAGCTGAAGCAGCTGAATATCTAAATGTTTTACGGATGAAGGTAAAAAAACCGGCATTTTCTCGAATGAATTTTTGCGTTTCTTGATCCTCGGTTGCAAACGCCTTGATCACTTTAATTCCGGAAAAACTTTGTTCCAGTACACTTGTTACATTTCCCATCGCATCTTGGCCACGCCGGGAAAATTTTTTAATTTTTTTCCCAATTGCAACTGCCGGCCAAACCGCGGCGGGGATCACAACAAAGGCCATCAGGGCCATTTTCCAGTCTACATAGAAAGCATAACCAGTCAATGCAAACATAGTTAGGGTTTCTCGCAGTAAAGTCACCAGAACATCCGAAAGGGCCGCTTGCATGACATTCACATCATTCAGGATTCTTGATATTAATGATCCTGAAGAGTTGTTAGTGAAAAAACGGGCTGACAAATTTATTGTATGACCAAAAACCTCATTACGGATATCTTGAATAGCGTGCTGACCTGCAGTGCGGATGTTATATTCCTGAATGTAGCGGGACACCCCTTTAAACGCTGCAATCCCAACAACCAAAAAGGGTATCAACTTTGCCAAGCCCAAATTTCCAGCAATAATCAAATCATCCACAAATGGCTTAACCAGATAAGCAAGGACCGCATCAGAAGCAGCAACTCCCATTGAAGCTAACATCGACAGCGCAATAATCCCTTTATAAGGAGCGGCATATCTGACGATTCTGAGATAAATATTTTTTTGTTTACTGGTTAACAACTCAAATGGCCTTTTCCCTAAAATTTACGCTGTCATTTCAGCAGCGATATCAGCGACTCGCATTGAGCACCCAGGCTCACCTAGCAACTGTCTAACCTCTTCCAAACCTTGACTCATTGTTTCAATATACCTTTGATCATCGAGCAATCTAATCATTTCACGACACATTGCTGCAGGCTCCGCAGCATCCTGAATAAATTCTCGCACGACCCCACGGCCAGCAACAATATTTGTCAGTCCGGCATATTCAATCCTGATCAATCGCTTACCAATGGCATAACTCAAAGGAGCCACCTTGTACAAAATTGCCATCGGTGTCCCAACTAAAGCAAGTTGCAACGTTACGGTCCCCGATACAGTTAAAACTGCATTACTAGCTGCGGCAACCTCATAAATATTCTCTTCAACAATAAAAACAGGCAATCCAGCAGCAGATAATCGGTGTTCAAAAAAATCGCGTTTTAACGACGGGGCAACCGGCAACAAAAATTTAATATCTGGCTTTTGCCGATACAAATCTTGAGCGGTTTCAACCAGTGTGTCTAAAATATGTTCCAATTCACTATTTCGGCTACCGGGGAAAATCCCGACGACCTGTACTTCTGCCTCAATCCCAAGACTTTTTCTCAGTAACCCTGGTGGTTGATTCTCCATAAATTCATCCAGCAGCGGATTACCAACATACTCAGCTTGCACCCCGAGTGGTTCATATATCTGCGGTTCAAAAGGAAAAATCAGAGCCAACCGGTCGACTCGTTCAGCAATGATTTTAGCTCGACCACTTCTCCAGGCCCAAACCTTGGGACTGATATAGTATAGAACCGGGATGCCAGCACCCTTGGCAACTTTGGCAAGGCGTAAATTAAAATCGGGAAAATCGATTAAAATCAGCAAATCAGGACGTTCAGTGCCCAACAGAATACGCTTGAGTTGTTTGAAACGGTGGTAAATTTTCGGCAGTTGCTTAACAACTTCAACAACTCCCATGACAGACAATTCATCGGAAGGAAAAATGATCTGACACCCTGCTGCACGCATTTTATCACCACCAACACCAAAAAAGCTCAATTGGGGATGATATTCAGCAGCGGCCCTGATTAGATGGCTACCATGCAGGTCGCCTGAAGCTTCGCCTGCAACTATCAGTATTTTACGAGAATTTACTGGAGCAGTTTGCTGCATGAAATTCCTAAGCCAAAAAAACAAAAGGCGAGAACCTATATGGATCTCGCAGCCTTTGCCGGATAAAAATAAGTAGAACTCTGGCTAACGGGCTAATCCACGCTCACTCTTTTTCAAAAAATCAAGATAAGTGGCTACTTCTGAAGCAGAGCTATCAAACTCTGCTTCTATTTTACCAATAGCCTCATCAAGCTTAAGATTTGAACGAAAAACTAACTTGTAGATATTTTTAATATTGGCCAATGCCGTGCGACTGAATCCACGTCGTTTTAGCCCAGTCAAATTCAAACCAACAATTTTTGCCCGATCACCCTGAACAATTGCATAAGGAACAACATCCTGGCCAATCATTGAGCCACCGCTAGCCATCACATGACAGCCAATACGAGCAAATTGGTGGACCGCGCTTAACCCTCCGAGGATCGCATAATCACCTACTTCAACATGACCGGCAAGAGTCGCAGCATTTGCCAAAATGATGTGATTCTTAACAATGCAATCATGAGCCACATGTGCATATGCCATAAAAAGATTATCATTCTCAATAGTCGTCAAACCACCACCATCCTCTGTTCCAAGATGAATGGTTACAAATTCACGAATACGATTGCGGTCGCCAATTTTAAGATATGAGACCTCTCCAGCAAATTTCAAGTCCTGAGGAATAGCACCAATCGACGCAAATTGAAAAATCTGGTTATCACAACCGATTTCCGTATGCCCCTCAATGACAGTATGCGGACCAACAGTTGTTCCGGCACCAATTTTGACATGCTCACCAATAACCGCATAAGGACCAACCGTTACTGAAGAATCAAGTTCTGCCCCGGAAGCAATAATCGCTGTCGAATGGATCATGGTTCCTCCAATTTATCTATCTGCAAAAGTGGCTTTCAACTCAGCATCAGCAACCTTGGCATCACCAACATATGCAGTGCTCTTAAATTGGTATATTCCCCGCCGTCTGGAGATCAACTCCAATTCCAAGCGCAAAACATCACCAGGCACAACCGGTTTGCGAAAACGTGCTTTATCAATACCAACAAAATAGGTCAGCTGATCATCCCCAATTTCATCAATAACCGTCACATAAGCGCCGCCAACCTGCGCCATTGCCTCGACAATCAAGACTCCCGGCATAATTGGATGTCCAGGAAAATGACCCTGAAAAAAGGGCTCATTAACCGTCACATTTTTGTAACCAATAACCTTAACCCCCTCCTCAACCTCTTCGATTCGATCAACCAGAAGAAAAGGGTATCGATGCGGCAGAATTTTCATAATTTGCTGGATATTCAATACAAGCATATCAGTTCTCCTTCAGCAGCGTCTCAAGTTCATCCAGACGCTTTTTCATTTGTTGCATTTCTTTACGCATTTCCGGCAATTTAGGCAACGTCATTGTCGATCGTAGCCATTGTTTGTGTGGCATCAAAGGCAATCCAGACAAAATCTGATTTGCAGCAACATTGCCAGTTGCCCCCCCTCTGCCACCAATCATGACATTGTCCCCTACTTTTAAATGACCTGAGATAGCAACTTGGCCACCAAAAGTACAGTGATTACCGACCTTAGAACTCCCGGCAATCCCACTTTGAGAGACCAGGATACAATCCTCTCCAACCTCTACATTATGACCAATTTGCACTAAATTATCGATCTTTGTCCCGCGGCGAATTCGGGTTTCACCAAGAGCAGCTCGATCTATACAGCTGTTAGATCCAATCTCAACATCGTCTTCCAAAACAACAATTCCTACCTGTGGAATCTTGTAGTATTCAGTTCCATCTGGGGCAAAACCAAAACCATCAGATCCTACTATTGCTG
>JAOZLQ010000196.1 GCA_029934755.1 Desulfuromusa sp.
AACTTGGCCATGCTTAAACCTTTATCAACAATTTTAACGGAGAGACGCTGAGAAGAAAAATTGGAGAGAAAATCAAAATCTTAAACTTAGCCACCAAGACACCAAGGTCGCCAAGACAATCAAAGTCAAAAACGTTTTTAGGTTTTAAAACCCAAAAAATATTTTTGTTTTTCCTTGGTGCTCTTGGTGCCTTGGTGGCTATCGTATGATTTTGACTTTCTCTGCGTTTCTCCGTTAAAAAAGTCAAACGTCACTCGGGAATATTTTACCCGGATTGAGGATATTATTCGGATCAAGCGCACGCTTAATGGTCTTCATATAATCAACCACATTCGCTGACAATTCCATGTCGAGAAACGGTGCTTTCATAATCCCGACACCATGCTCACCACTCATGGTTCCACCCAGTTCCAGCGTCCCTTCAAAGACCTCAACAACTGCTTTTTCAGCTTTTTCATGATCACCAGGAATTTTCCCGTCAACCATAATATTGACATGGATGTTGCCATCACCAGCATGACCATAATTAACAATCGGAATTTGATATTTATCTGCAATCCGTTCAATTTTACGGATCATTTCAGGAACTTTGGAGCGCGGGACACAGATATCTTCATTATACTTATCGGGATTGACCTGACGTAAAGACGCCGAAATAGAACGTCTCATCTGCCAAAGGGCCTCACTTTCTTCTGGAGTTTCTGCAACCCTGATCTCAACGACACCGAGGGGCTGAACAATTTTAGAAATTCTGGCAACCTGCTTATCCAGAAATTCCCGTTCGCCATCGACCTCGATTAGCAGAACGGCTTGCGCTGCATCTGGAACATCCAGATCAGTTGCCTGACGGATACAATCCAGGGTACGTGCGTCCAAAAACTCAAGAGTTGTTGGAATAATTTTCCCCCTGACAATCGCAGAAACTGCCTGTGCTGCGCCATCGATAGAACCAAACAACACCAGCATAGTTTTCTTCGCTTCCGGTTTCGGCAAAAGCTTAACAATTATTTTAGTGATAACTGCCAATGTTCCTTCACTGCCACAAATCAGCTTGGTCAAATCGTAACCAACCACACCTTTCATTGTCGGCCCACCAGTTTTGATAACATCACCCGTTGGAGTCACAATTTCCAGTCCAATAATATAGTCTTTGGTCACTCCATATTTGACACAGCGGGGACCCCCGGCACATTCAGCCACATTTCCACCCATGGTTGAAACCTTGAGCGAAGCTGGATCTGGAGGATAAAATAGACCAACTTTTTCAACTGTCTTTTGAAAATCTGCAGTAACAACACCAGGTTCTATGGTTGCAACAAGATTCTCTTCATCAATATCAAGGATGTGATCAAGCCTAGTCATACCGAGGACTATTCCACCAGAAGTTGGGACGCTGCCACCGGTAAATCCGGTTCCAGCACCACGGGGAAAAACGGGTATCTTCTTCCCATTGGCCAATTTCATAATCTGGCTGATCTCTTCCACGCTGCCCGGATGGACAACGACATCGGGAAGGTACTGCTTCTGGGTAGCATCGTATGAATAACAGATTAAATCGGCTTTATCGGTTAAAACCTGATCTTTCCCGCTGATCTGCTGAAGAGCGGCAACAATACTTTTATCAAACATGTGTCAATTTCCTTTTATATTCAAACGATATCAAATCCTAAAATCTTTATAACCAAAAAATAGCCACCAAGATTCCAAAACATCAAGAAGCGTTTTTAACGGAGAGGCGCTGAGTTGGAGAGAAAGATTCAAAATCTTTTTTTCTTGGTTTTAAACTCAAGTAAACACCTTTGATTTCTCTGCATCTCTCCGTCTCTGCGTTAAAGCTTTAGATTTTCTTGGTGTCTTGTTTGTTTTTTATTATCGAATATACAACCAAATAAGTCTACTTTGATTTACCAAACCATCCGCTCTTCTCTGCATACGCCTCAACCCGGTTCCGCCCTTTTTTCTTTGCTGTGTAGAGCGCTTTATCGGCACACTCAATCAGCTCGGTTTTCTTCATCAGCTTCCCGATCCCGGAAAAAACAGCGACGCCAAAACTACTGGTTACCCGGTAGATATCACCAGCATAACTGAAGGAGTGCTGCTCAACTGCAGCACGAATTTTTTCGGCGACAGTCAAAGCATCAACTTGATTAGTTTCCGGTAAAATAAAAACAAATTCCTCACCTCCATAGCGAGCAATCAGATCATATTCCCGAATCACTCCACCACAGAGACTTGCGACTTCTTTTAATACATAATCACCGGCCTGATGACCATAAAAATCATTGAACTTTTTAAAATTATCAATATCCGCCAAAATCAAACCCATTTCATTTTCCTGGCGGATACTTCTGCTGATCTCTTTATCAAGAGATTCCTGAAAATAACGATGATTATAGATCTGGGTTAAACCATCCAGATTGGCAATCTCTTCCAGGTAACTGTTTTTTTCTTCCAATTCAGCGGTGATTTTTTCCAATTGCATCTTTGACTGCACAAGTTCCCGATTTATCTGTTCATAACTCATATTGAGCAAACTGAGTTCAATATTGGCCTGCTGTAAAATCTCCGGTATTGAAGCCGTTCCCTCAATATTCAGACCGAAATAGCTTGCTGCTTTAACTACTTCCCCATTAGCTTTCTCCAAAATTTCATCTATGCCGCTGCTATCTAGTTTGAACATTTTTTGAGCACGGTCACGAAACGGCCCATGATAATCGATTGGATTACCAGAATACATAATATTGGCCAGCAAAGCCGCCAGGTGGACTACTCTTATTTCCGTTTTGAGATTAGCATCAGTACCAGTATAGCTATCGGGGTCATGATGAAAGATAATGGGGATAGTCAAACTGTCGGGAAAATTCCAGCGTTGCGCCGCCTCGCCACCAATATAGGCATGATTGGCACCGATTCGCTCATCTTCAAGCTCCAATAGGCGTTTTTCACTCCCAGAAGCTTCCACCAACAATTGATCATAAGTTTCACGATAGGTGCACGCTAGAATCAACTTGCCCAAATTCTGCAATAGGCTGACGGTAAAAGCCTCTTCTGGATCCTGATCTGAAACTTTGCCCATAATCAGCTTTGACGCAACGGCAGCGGCAAGTGATTCTTCCCAGAAACGCTCATAGTTAAAACCTGCTCCGTGCTGCGGACGCTCCATATTTAAGAAGGAGAAGGATAAAACCAGACTCCGCACTGCATTGGTTCCCAAGATGGCAACCGCTTGTTGAATTGTTCTCACCTCATTGGGAAAATTGTAAAAAGAGGAGTTCACCACCTTCAGAATCTTGGTCGACAACGAGACATCTTGAGAAATCAACTTGGAGATATCGTAGATAGTCGTTTCTTCTTTACCGGTAATGTTGATCAATGTGGAAGCGACGGTCGAAAGCGTCGGCAAAGAACCAGTCTCAATCACCCGCTGAATAACATCTTCTTTTGTTGGCATATATAGTCCCCGAATTCAAATTGTTAGTGCAACTCAAAATATTTGGTTTAAAGGATAAGCTTATCCGAAAACAAAGATATCAGATTTACGCCTTAAAAACAGCAGGACAATCAAAGGTACAAATTGCTAAAGTTCTAGGTTGCTAAAAAAATACTCTCACAATATTTCTTGCGGGTCTTGGCGCGTGGCAAGCAACCTAGAACCAACCTAACCACCAAAACGAAAAAAAGCCTCTCCACTTTTCAGTAGAAAGGCTTTTTCCAATGTGGCGTCCCCAGGGGGATTCGAACCCCCGTCGCCGCCGTGAAAGGGCGGTG
>JAOZLQ010000197.1 GCA_029934755.1 Desulfuromusa sp.
CAAGATTTATTGGTGAGACTTTGGTTTTCACCAAACTGCTTGATTGAGGTAGGTTCTGCAGGCGTTGGATTTCCTGGATGTTTTCAAGAATCTGTTGGTCGTTTAAAAGCAATTTACTATTTTTAAATCCGGAGTATGGTTCAAGTATGCTTCGCTGTTGTTGACCTTGCGGCCCAGCTTTAGTTGTTCCAGGGTCAATGCGATAACTGATTCCTGCACTGTTGGGTTGCCCCTTAAAACAATCTACAACCGCGTCTACGGCACGGCTCTGATAAGCCTGTCTCTTAAATTTCAGTTTCACTGCTTACCTCCGTTTTTATCCGCAGATGATGCAGGATTTCGGAGATTATTTTTTTGTGATAATTCAATTTGCCGCAACTTTTTTTCAACTTCTGTTGGCTTGCCAATTTGAACTTGTAAGAATTCTTTACATGTTGCATTCTGGTAGACGAGAGTCCTACCTTTGACTGATTCTATTGCGGATTTTTCGTGATTTTCACAGTTGCTCATATCGTCTTCACCTCTGTATGTGGTGACATGAGCTTGAAAATCTGTTCGACATTTATTTTGACACTGTCATCTTTGAACCCTGAGTCGCGAAAGACCACCCGCAACGGTTCACGCTGTGCCAGTTCTTTACAGAAATCTTCAGTGATTTTGCCATTTTTTTCGAAGCAGGCGGCAAGGGCATTGCCATCGACAAAAAATACTTCCCGATCAGCAATGGTTTCTTTCGCAAGAGGAAGAGTCAGATCAACGCCCCAATCAAGCAGCACCTGAAAGAGCAGGTCTTCTGATGTGCGATCACCTTTGATGTTGTTGCTTAGCCGAGCCAGCAGAGTTTGCTCTATCGCATCCGGTGTATAGTGGACATCAACCATGTTACTACTGTCCGTTTTGAGGACGCGGAAGCCGGTATCAAGGTTCGTAGTCGTTGTTGCATTTTCTTCTTTGATCTTTTTGCCGGCACGGCGGATACGCTCTTTGCTGATCTCGGCAATGGTTTTATAACCGGCTTTAAATGCTTCTGATTTTTCATCGCACTCTTCTGGTAATTGCACCATGATGAATTTGCGGTTGCCTTCATCTTCGGCGTTAAGTTGCATGACGGCATGGGCGGTAGAGGAGGAACCGGCGAAGAAGTCGAGGACAATTCCATTCGAACCTAAGTCACCCTGATTAATCAACTCTTTTACTATTTCTACAGACTTAGGAAAGTCCATTACTCTTTTGCCAAAAAGTTCGGCAATGTCCGCTGTGCCATTTCTTGTGTAAACATCAATTCCAATTATCGAAGAATAACCTGTTCGTTCAGACGATAACTCACTGAGAAATGATTTTTTTCGTGGTCGACCATTAGGAGTTGATGGCCAGAGAATTCTATTCTCCGAAATTAATTTGGCCATAGTTTTCTTATCATAGCGCCATCCCATTTGTGGGCGGCCGTAATTTATACTTGTTGCGGGATCTACCAAATCGTAATGGAGATTCGGGCGTCGGTCAGCGGTTGCCAGACCAACCATATTTGCACTTGTCCAGTTGCCACGGGAATCATTGTCTGGATTTGAGTACCCTCTCAAATCTCTATCTGCTCCCCGAATGGTCTTGCCGTAGGCAACCACATATTCATGATCAATTGATGCACCGTTTTTTGTGCGATTATCCTTATTTTGTCTGCTTTTCCATATGAATTGAGCGATGAATTTGTTTTCACCAAAAACTTCATTACACAACTTTCTTACATTATAGGACTCTCCATCATCAATACTGATAAAAATCACACCGTCATCTTTAAGTAGATTCCTCGCTAACTTCAGACGTGAATACATCATACTCAGCCAGTCAGAATGAAATCGTCCGTTAGAGTCAGTATTGGCGATCAAGCGGTTGCCTTCCTCATCTTTCTGACCCGATTCCAGCAAATAGTCTTCTGTGGATTCAGCAAAATTATCAGCATAGATAAAATCTTTACCCGTGTTATACGGCGGATCGATATAGATCATCTTCACTTTACCAAGATAGGTTTCCTGGAGAAGTTTCAGGGCGTCAAGATTATCTCCTTCGATAAAAAGGTTTTCGGTCTTGTCGAAATTGACGCTCTCTTCACGGCAGGGGCGCAAGGTTTTGGCGATGGGGGTGTTGGCAGTAAGCAGAGCCTCTCGTTTGCCGGGCCAGTTGAGATGGTAACGTTCCTGCGGGCCTTCTACAATATGCGTTGAGAGTTCTTGTTTCAAAAGATCAAAGTCGATCGATTTTTTCGGAACACCATCTTTATTTTCTGATTCCGTGACGCAATTGGGGAAGAGTGCGGCCAGATTTTCGATATTTTCTTCGACAAAATCAGGGCTGTGCATTTTTAGTTTTTCCATCTTATGATTCCTGTATATTTCAGTTGCCAAGCTTAACGCTTTAAATTATCAATTTCAGCTTTTAACTCATTGAGCGACCGGTTTAAATCAACTCTGCGGTTAAACTGTTTTTCTTTTTTTATGCGAGCTCCAACTTTTTCCGCTTCCCGCTCTCTGGTGCTCAGTAAATCTACTCTCACAACCAAATCATTCAGTGATTCAGTATCTCTAAAAGGGAGCGGTATAATTGCTTTTAGAAAGGTTTGATAGAGTGTACCCATATTCAGGACAACCGGCAACTCTGTTTTTTCTGCATTGTCTGTTATCCAATCGGTTTCGAAGTAACTGCTGATCACCCACTTGTTCTTGTCGGCTTCACTTGGACGTTTATAGGCCGCCATATAGCGGCTTTTCCCGTTATAATTTAGCTGGAACAGAATGGGTGATGGAATGGCTTTGTCGATGGTTTGTAAAACCTCCTGTGCCAAGGTTTCTGTTCTTAGAGTTATGACAAAAATCTGTAACTCCTGTACGCCTTCACCGGCGGGGATATTGATGGTTGCCGGAGACAACTTGTAGGCCCAGGTTATCTTTTCGACTTCCTGAACAAACAGCTCCTTAACTTTGGCGTTGGGTGAGGCGTGCTCGTAAATTTTATTTTTGGCAACCACTCGGCCAAAAGCCGCCGCTTTGGGAAAGTCATATAGAAGCTTCATGCATGGCCTTCTTGAATGACCAGGAAGGATATAAGCTCGAAATCATCCAGTCCTTTAATTGTATCAATCAGAGCTGTGGTGCGGACTCCTGAAAACAGGCTGTCGATATCCTTATCCTCTTTTACCTCAATCATGGAGCGGATTGCCTGACCCAGTAAATCTGAATAGCGGGTCATGTTACGACCGTCATGGGTCTGAGTGTTAAATTGTTTGCAGACAGAGGGTATCGGGCTGTTCAAGCCTTTGCAGCTGCTTCTGACCAAATCCAGCAATGGTTTTACCTGTGTATGATCTGTGGTCACTTCTCCATTGTTGCCGATATAGATGAGGTAGTAGGGGTGTAATCGGTTATGTTGATTGATGTTTACGCCGGAATTCCGATTTCGCAGGGTAAATATCACGCCCGGTGTAAGACCTATTTCAGAGTTTGCCGGAACCACTGCATGTAAACCATTTGGCAGGTGACCTAAATCTCCATTTGCTTTAATATAATTCAGCAAGTCCATGCGGAAATCGTTCAAGCCCAAATCTGTAATATTGACCCCCGTTTTCAGATCCTCCAGCTCGATGACTTCGTCCTGCAGGCGGCGGAGTTGTTCTTTTCGGTAGCTTACATCATTGGCTTGTGCAGAAAGAACATTGTCAT
>JAOZLQ010000198.1 GCA_029934755.1 Desulfuromusa sp.
CAGATGTAGCCGAAAATATTTGCCGAGGTCATCACCGGGTATTCGGCTAAACGTTGCTTGGCACGCTGTAGAAAAGCGTTGATTGCTGCAACCCGATTTTCGCCGGTATTCTCCCGGGAAAACATTAAGTCAGATTTTGCCGGGAAGCGGATATAGTCGAACTGAATTTCATCAAAGCCTAAGGCTGCGGCTTCTTTTGCAATATCGATATTGTAATCCCAGACTTCGGGGTTGAACGGATCTGTCCAGGCGATTTTCTCACGATCTTCCCAGAGATATCCGTCTAGAGTGTGAACCGCCAGGTCCCGCCGGTTGCTGGCCAGAGCACCATCTTTAAAAACGACGATTCGCCCGATGGTATAAATCCCCTGCCGCTTTAATTCAGCCAGAAGTTCAGGCAGATCCTTCAGCGTCCGTACCTTCTGTGCTCCGACTGCACGGGCCAATAGTGATTGGCTGCGGAAGGCAATATCGCCCCGGGACGATTTAAGATCGATAACCAGCGCATTCATTCCGGTTTCGGTAATCAAATGTTGCAGATGATTGCGTCGGTCGCTGCTGTCAGCAGCCCAATAGGAGAGATAAAGGGCTTTCGGGGTGAACGGTTGCAGGTGCAGATGAAGTGGAAAATTGGCAGCAACTTTTTGCGGTAAGTATCCCGGCAGGCGAACCACAATTTCGGCGGCATCGGATTGTAATTGAAAGCTGCCATCTGCGGCACTAAAAGTAAAATTATCAACTGTGCGTAGTTCAGCACCGTTGAGTAAAGCACCCGTTTTGGCATCCCGGACAGTCCCGAAAATAGATTCTGATTCGGCAGTGGCGTATCCGGGCAGACCCATAAGTAGTGTAACTATCAATATCCAATGGAAAAACTTCACTTGCAGACCCCCGATTGTCTGAAAATAAGATAGTCCTAGCTTATATGATAATTTACAAATAATAAAGATTTATTTAAAGAATATTCATGTTGAGCGGAAAGAGGGGAAGTATTTCAATTGGTCAGTTGTTTTCTTGCTCCTGCGACCAGTTGATTGGAAAAATCCTGCAGTGGACGGGCGGCAAGATTCCAACAATGCCAATACAGATTGAGTTGAAGTGTTGCTCCGGGGAGGATTTCTTTCAGCTGCTTTGATTCCAACAGTTCAGTTCCCTGCCAATCGGGAACCATTCCGTAGCTGTTTCCATTTGTAATGAGCTGTAAAAATTGATCTGGTGCTGGTATAAAATGGGCCGCTAACGATTTTGGGGCCTGCCCCAGGTATTGCTCAAAAAACTGAAAATGGAGACGATCTTTGCGGTTAAAAATAACCGCTGGAGCCTGCCCAGCATCTTCCAGTGAAAGCCCGTCTGGAAACCAGCGTTCAATAAAATCAGGAGTTGCCAGAAGGCGATAGTTCATCGTACCGAGTTTCTCAACCAGACATCCTTGCATAGCTTTTGCTTCAGTGCTGACGCAACCGACAACCTCCCCTTTACGCAGATAATTGTGGGTTTGTTCCTGATCATCGACACGCAAATCGATCAATACATCCATTTTCTGCAAGATCGGATCAATTGCCGTAATAAACCAGTGTGCCAGACTGTCCGCATTGATCCCAATGGTCAGCGTTGTTGCTTTTAGCGCGGATGAAGCCGTCAACTCAGAGGACAATCCCTCTTCGAGTAATTTCACCTGCTGATAATGTTTGAGTAACGCCTTCCCGGCAGAAGTGGGCTGTGGAGGGGTGGTGCGCGAAATCAGGATCTGTCCGGATGATTCTTCCAGCTGTCTGACTCGCTGTGAAACAGCTGACTGTGTCAGAAAGAGGGCTTGGGCAGCACGTTCAAAACCACCTTCCTGAATCACTTTGGCCAATGCTTCGATGTGTTTGTAATCTAACATGCAATATTATTAGCATAGCTAATGACATACAAAAACAATTAATTTTACTTTTATTAGTGACGCAGGCTAGCCTACTCCCACATCGATAATGATTACGGAGAATGACCATGTTGCTATTTTTACAGGGAATCGGGATTGGAGGCGGGTTAATTGTTGCTATCGGAGCGCAGAATGCCTTTGTTCTGTCTCAAGGGGTGC
Source organism: Desulfuromusa sp. (assembly GCA_029934755.1). GTDB lineage: Bacteria > Desulfobacterota > Desulfuromonadia > Desulfuromonadales > Geopsychrobacteraceae > Desulfuromusa. The sequence continues at coordinate 2,084 of JAOZLQ010000198.1, forward strand.
GCCGAAATTTTCCGATTCAAACAGCGATTGTCTGCAGTCTTTGCGACAGCCTTTTGATTCTGATTGGGGTCAGTGGGGTCGGAGCTCTGGTGGCAACAAACCCATTGTTAGCTCAATGGGCTACCTGGCTTGGAGCTCTGTTTCTAATCTGGTACGGTGGCCGTTCTTTTCGTTCAGCTCTTCAAGGAGGGTCTTTGGAAGCCTCCGCTGAGGCCATTCCCTCCCGGCGGCAGTTGTTATTGGCAACTCTGGCTCTGACCCTTCTTAATCCCCATGTCTATCTCGATACCATCGTGCTGCTGGGTGGGTTCAGCGGTCAACTGACTCCGGCCGAACGCTATCTGTTTGGAGCCGGGGCCATGACGGCATCAGTTGTCTGGTTTTTTAGCTTGAGCCTCGGCGCAGGTTTTCTCGCGCCATTATTTCGCAAACCTGTTGCCTGGCGTTTTCTGGACGGCTTTGTTTGTCTGACCATGTGGGGGATTGCCCTTTCTCTGCTTTGGCCAATGGGTCGTTCTGTATTATGATACGTGTATCAAGCTGAAACGGCGCTATCGAAAGTGGCAGAACCATCAATTGCATAAAAAGGCAACGCCAATGACAACGGAAATCTCAAAGTATGCATTTAAATACTTGCTGAAAACGCCTCAAGGGAAAAATATTCCAGAAAGCTTTTCCGAAAACGAGGCCCAAAAGGTGTTGCGGTTTCATCGCCAGCTTCCCGATTATCAGCCAACTAATCTGGTCCGATTGAATCAACTGGCCCAGTCATGGGGTGTCAGAGAGATCTTAGTTAAGGACGAATCAGCGCGGTTCAGCCTCGGAGCTTTCAAGGTATTGGGTGGCAGTTATGCTGTTGCAAGACTCTTGTGTCAACAATTGAAGCTGGATATAGACGCTATCAATTTTGATTACCTAGTGAGTGATGAGGTGAGGCAGAGCATCGGTGAGATAACCTTGACCACCGCCACCGATGGTAATCATGGCCGCGCTATTGCCTGGACTGCGGAACAGTTAAAACAGCAAGCAGTTGTTTATATGCCTAAAGGGACAGTGTCTTCACGGGTGGAGAACATTCGCTTGCATGGTGCTCGCGTTGAAGTCACCGATCTGAATTATGATGATACGGTTCGCCTGGCGCGTCGCATGGCTCAAGAAAATGGCTGGTATATCATTCAGGATACGGCTTGGGAGGGTTATACTGAAATCCCGCGCTGGATCATGCAGGGTTATATGACCATGTGTGTAGAGGCTGTAAGTCAGATGTTTCAAGCTGACATACGTCGACCGACTCATGTCTTTATTCAGGCCGGAGTGGGATCATTGGCCGCTGCTGTGGTCGGTTATCTGCTCAATAAATTTCCCGATAATCCGCCCCGTTTCATCATTATGGAGCCTGAAAATGCAGCTTGTATTCTGGCTTCTGCGGCGGCCGGTGACGGTCTTTCTCACGCTGTTGGCGGAGATCTGAAAACTATCATGGCTGGTTTGGCTTGCGGTGAACCAAGTCTTAGTGCCTGGGAAATTTTGCGGGATTTCCCTTGTTGTTACATCAGTTGTGGCGATTTCGTGGCAGCTAACGGGATTCGTATTCTGGCTAATCCATTGAAGAACGACGCAGCG
>JAOZLQ010000063.1 GCA_029934755.1 Desulfuromusa sp.
CATTCTACTTGAGTTTCGCCCTGCTTCGTGATAGAAGCACAGACCTGTTTCGATTGAGGTCAAAGACGGTTTCGTGATGAATATGGCTGAACAAGATCAGTTTTTTATGCGGGTAGCTTTGAGCGAAGCGGCTGTAGCAGAGAGTTTGGCGGAAGTCCCCATCGGAGCTGTTGTGGTGCTTGATGGTGAGATTGTTGGTCGTGGGCACAACTTGCGTGAAACCAGCAACGACCCGACAACTCATGCCGAGATTATTGCAATTCAGCAGGCGGCTAAAAAGCTCAACTCTTGGCGGTTGCTTGATTGTACCCTGTATGTCACGCTGGAGCCCTGTGTCATGTGTATGGGGGCGATTATTCTGGCGCGGATTCCTCAGTTGGTATTTGGTTGTCGTGATCCCAAAGTTGGTGCTGTTGGCTCAATCTACAATTTTGCAGAAGATCAACGTTTTAACCATCAGGTTCAGGTAAGAGAAGGGGTTCTGCAGCAGGAATGCAGTACTCAACTAAGTCATTTTTTTCGCCAGTTACGGGAGCAGAAAAAAGAACAAAAAAACCGAGAAAAATAATTACGGAGAGGTGTCCGAGAGGCCGAAGGTGACAGACTCGAAATCTGTTGTGGCGCAAGCCACCCGGGGTTCGAATCCCCGCCTCTCCGCCATATAAAAACGCAAAAGCTACTGCAGATAAAATAATTTGTGATATTTGAAAAAGGTAATAGCTTAGCGGGGATTCGAAGCGAAGCGAACGCTGACTTAATGTCAGAAGAGCAAACAGGATGTTTGCGGCAGTGAGCGTAGGGGAGGTTACGCAGGAATCGCCATGATGTCGATGACGTAGTGACCGAATCCCCGCCTCTCCGCCATAATACAAACGGGGTATTGTGCTTTATGTGCGATGCTCCGTTTTGTTTTTGAGCTTTTATGAGAAATTATAGCTAAATATCGATTATTTTTAATTTTTATGTGTCCAAATATTGACACATTATAGAATATATATTATTGTTCCCCAATATTCTTGCTTTAGTGTCAAAATAATTACTTTACAAAAAAGAAAACGGGTTTATTACACATGGCTGTAAAAAGTGGATTCGGGGGAATGATAGGACATTCATCGCAGATGCTGGAACTTTTTGAGTTGATTTCCTGTGTTGCGGAAGATGGTGAAAGTACGGTTTTGATCCAAGGTCAGAGTGGGACGGGAAAGGAACTGATCGCTCGGGCAATTCATGATAAAAGTTTGCGTAAGTCATCTCACTTTGTCCCGGTCAATTGTGCTGCGATTCCTGATGAGCTGCTGGAAAGTGAATTGTTCGGTTATGTTAAAGGTGCTTTTACTGGAGCTCAACAATCAAAAATAGGACGGGTTCAGTTTGCTGACGGCGGCACCCTGTTTCTTGATGAAATCGGTGATATGAAGCCGAGCTTGCAAGCGAAACTGTTGCGCGTTATTCAGGAGCGCGAAGTTGAGCAGGTTGGTGGGGTTCGACCAACTAAAGTTGATGTCCGGATTATTGCGGCCACCCATCAAGATTTGGAAGAACTGGTTGCTGCAGGACGGTTCCGTGAAGATCTTTATTATCGGCTTGCGGTGATTCCCGTAGTTGCTCCCCCTTTATGTGAGCGGCAGGCTGATATTGGCTTATTGATAGACACTTTTATTGAACGCTTCAGTCGCCGAAAAACTGACCGGCGTACAACGATTGACCCAGTTGCCATGCTGAGTTTGCAGTCTTATAGCTGGCCGGGCAATGTTCGAGAGCTGGAAAATCTGATGCAACGACTGGTTATTTTGCATCGGGGGAAGCGGATTACTTTAAAGGAACTTCCGGATAAATATTGTTGTGTCGATCTGAAAACAGAAAATAGTAATCTTTCAGGAAATGAACCAAACCAGCCCTCCTTTTCTTCTACACCCCCTGAGGCCGAATGGTCTGACGAAGGATTGGACTTTAACGGTTTGATCAGTGAGTTTGAGGATCGTCTGATTCTTCAGGCACTGAGTCGAACTGGTGGGAATAAGAAAGAAGCGGCTAGAATGTTGAATTTGAAACGAACGACATTGATTGAAAAGATAAAGAAGAAAAACCTGCCAGCATAAGGTGAGAAGATTAACTGGCTTTTTTGAAGTGTCTTGTTGCTTTGTCCTGAATTTCGTCACCACTGGCGGGCATGACCAGAATATCCTTTGCGCCATATTTGACTGCCCGAAGTACCGCAGAACGAGTCCACTCAGAACCGGCAAAAATGATGGGTGGCAATGGTCTCCCTGCCGATTGTAGCTTGATAGCTGAGGCAAATCCTTTTTCTTCAACTTGTTCCATAATCAGAAAAATCCCAAGAACTTTGTGTTGTTGAAATATCTCTTTAACTTCTTCCTGGAATGTTAGAACCTGACACTCATATTCGGTAGAAGATAGTATCTCTATAAATGGGTCGGCAGCGGTTTTCTGATGTCCGATCAAGAGAATGAGTGGTGACCCCGTAGGTTCAACCATTGGTTGAGATGATGCTCCCGGTGCTTGAGTTGTTTCTTTCCTACTGCTGGTTCCTGTCGTAGCCGATTCAGTAACCGTTTCTGTTGAAGGAGGGCCTCCCCACTCTCCTGGTGCCGGTCCAGTTGTTTCTTGTGTCGCAGCAGATTGTTCTGTCGTTTTGTCAGAAACTTCTGTTGATTCCTGGGCTTGGGTTGAGTCAGCGGGTTGTTCGTTGTCAAGATCGAAGATTTCTGCAGGGAAAATCAGCAATATCCGGTTTAATTCATGACCCTCCATTTGAATTGCAAATGAAGCTAGATAGTAATTTCCTTCAGGGAAAGGTTGATCTGCCGCTGCGTCGATTTTTGTCGGGACAATTGTTTCTGCATCGGTTTTGATGAATCGGAGTTGTTTCGGATAACGATCCAGAAAAACCTGGGTCAGACTGCCAGAAAGAATATTAGCAACTTCACCGAAGGCGTCTTCGACATCGCCATCAAATGTTCCATTATTCTTTTGTTCCAGGATTTGATCTTCCGGAAGCATGATCAGGGTGCCACCAAGAACGACAGCATCAGGAACCTGCGTAACCATATAACCCAGGCCCTCTCGATCTCCAGTCACCTTCATATGGGTCAAAATCGATTTTTCTATACAATGGGTGGAGAAGAAATCGGCTTTGCTGGTCATCACCAGTTGAATATCATCACACTTAAGAGACTGGCCAAGTAATGCACCTATCTCTTCACCGACTTGTCCGATTGTTGCGTTAAATACGACATCGGTTAATTTCTTGGCATCAGCGAAAGCTGGTTTTTTTTCTGCTGGTGGGGCTGGTTCCGGAGTTGGCTCGGTGCTTTTAGCGATCGGTTCAGATTCTGGTGTCGATTCCGCTGCAGATATCGGTTCCGCTTGTTGCTGTTCTTCAGGGGTTTCAGTTTCTGCTGCGGGTTCAACAGCGTTATCTTCCAGCTCAAAAATTGCTGCTGGAACAACGAGTTCCAATAGACCAAGATTTTTGTCGCCAATATTTATATTGCAACTGGTGACATGGTAATTTCCTGGAGAGAAGGGTTCATCACTGGCGGGATCAATTTTTGTCGGAATCAGTTCCTCGACAGTTTTTTTTATAAAACGGAGTTTTTTGGCGTATTTATCAACAAATGCTTGGGTGAAAACACCAGCAATGATATTGGCGACTTCACCAAAAGCATCATCAAGTTCACCGTCAAGTTTCTCACTTTGTGCGCTCTCTTCAATAACATCATCAGGGAGCATGATTAAGGTGCCACCGAGAATAGCAGCGGAGGAAATTTGAGTCAGAAGATAACAATCGCCTTCACGATCACCTTCAATTGTCATTCGGGTTAGAGCGGTTTTTTTACGATTCAGATTGCTGAAAAGGTCTTCTTTGGTGGTGAGTTTGAGCTGAATGTCAGAACAGACCAACTCTTGTCCCAGCAGGACGCCTATTTCTCCAGCCAGGTTTTCCATGCCTGACTTACAGACGACATCAATGATAGCCTGCTGATCCAAAATAGCCTCTTTGCTGAAAGTTAATTGAGATTATATTTCATCTCGATAAAAAACTGTCCCTGCTCAATACTGAAAGGGATTATGACTCGATTACTTCTTGTTGAAGAAGCAATTGTATAAGATTTCCCTGAAATAGCTGTTGGTATTGCCAGTTCCAGATCAATATTTTCAGCGGCGAATCTTTCTTTTAATCCCCCGGCCACCATATTGGCGATCTCACCCAACGCATCCTTAACATCGGCATCAATTTCCTCAATCTCCATGCCCAGCATTGCTCCTGAAATCGCTAGACCAATTGCCTCCGGACAATGAATTCCGAGCATTGCCGAGAAACCGCCGGTTAGACCAATCATTGCTGAAATGTGACAACCAAGAGCTTGTTTTCCTTGTTCAAGTGGAGCATCTGCTGAGATTTCCATGAAAATCATGGTGTTAAATATCTCTTCGGTTGTTTCTACGATTTTTTTAGCAAATTCCACTATTTTTCCTTCGGAACGAATAAAAAAGAATGAATCAGTTACTTTGGCTGATTTGTAACTCAACCATAAAGGTTTGCCCGTTAAATGAAAAGGGGACGGTGACCAGCTCTGCATCAGCCAAGCAGTCTATTGCGTACTCCTCACCATGGATTGTCGATGGCATAGATAACTGAACGTCACTACCTCCGGGATCAAGTATCGTTTTCATACTGCCACCCAGCATATTGGCTAATTCACCAACAGCATCGCAGACATCCTCGTCAATTTCTTCAACATCCATGCCGAGAAAGGCTGTGGTGATGGCCAGTGCTGCTTTATCAGGCAGGTGAATTGCGAGCATCCCTTTAGTTGTTCCAGCCAGACCGATAATTCCTGAGATACTGTTGACCAGTTGACTGTCAACCCGCTTAAACGGCTCCTCCGGAGTAACATCCAGCATGACCATGCTGGAGAAGATATCCTGAGTTGCATCAGCTATGTCTTGAGCATATTTCACATAAAACTCCTTAATGCACCAGAGAGGCCATTGATTTATGACCTCTCTGGGAAAGCTTTAGTTTTTCACCGAGGATTAGAGTAGCGGTCCCAGGGTCTCATTGATCAAATCGGGAGTGAACGGCTTCTTGATTGCCCCTTTGGCTCCGTACGATTTTGCCTCATCAATAATATCTGCACCCGTTTCGGTAGAGATCATGATAACTGGGATATCTTTGATAGCATTATCCTCGGCTTTAGCTTTGAGAAATTCAAGCCCAGTCATATTTGGCATATTGATATCACTTAGCACCACATCAACTTTGTTGGCAGCTAATACATCCAAGGCTTCTTGGCCATCACCGGCTTCAAGGATCTGATCAAAATCAATTCCTGCCTGGCGGAGTGAGCGAGAAACAATTTTTCGCATAGTATTCGAATCATCGACAATCAAGACTGTTTTACCCATTTTATTTGCTCCTTTGTTTAGAAAAAAACGGTGGTTATATTAGGTTAAGAAAATCAAGTTTCTAGTTTAATCGTCTTTCAATGCAACTAGGGAGGCTCCTGATGCAAAAATTTGCAGAGCGTCTTCCTCCCCGGTCATCAGCTTCCAGACAATGGTATTGGCATCGACTTCTGGTAATTCGTCTGCCCCCAATTCTGGCAATCCCATTTTATACTCCTGGTCATCAGCAAGAAGATTGGTCAGGAATAAGCCGACAATGGTGTTGAGCAGTTCATTCAGAATATCGTCCATCTGCAACTGGGTTATTTCATCATCATCAATACCAAAGATATTTCCGGTGAGTTTTTGCAGAAATGCTTTGGACATGGCCAGGCGAATTTCGCCCAAAATGGGGTCGTTGATTAATAGACTATTCCAGGCAAGTTCCTCAATGGAGATTTCATGGGAACGATCGAAATGTTCCATCACTTCCATAAAAGCCATATTTTCAAGAGTTTGGCTAGCCGCATTAATCATCGACTGGTAAAGGGGATTATGTTCAATCATCAAATATCTCCATGAGAATTCTGTTTGTTATTCATCCATAAAGTCAGCAAGTGCGTCCAGCATAACCGGTGGTGAAACTGGTTTATTGAGAACCCGATGAGCTCCCAGTTTCAATAGCTGTGCTTCTTTGGCCGGATTGCCAGCACTGGTAATAACAACCACTGGCAGATCGCCGAGTTTTGGACTGGCTTTCACCCATTTAACCAGGGTTTCTCCATCCATAACGGGCATGTTTAGATCAGTTAATAACAAGTCAACTTCCTGAGCCTTAGCGGCAGTCAGGGCTTCTTTGCCATGTTCTGCTTCGATAATTTCCACATCTCCCAGACCTATAATCTGTAGGCAACGTTTGATAAACATCCGGGCGGTAGCCGAGTCGTCCGCGATAATAATTCGTTTCATCAGTTCTTTTCTCCCGAGCCATTAAATGACCCTTCCAGTTTCTCAAATTCTATATCGACGTTCAGCATGATCGTTGCGAGTGTTTTTGGACCGATTTTGATGTAATCGGTATATTGCTGATCAAGTTTATAGCGCATACTATCAGCTCCGGTACCAAAGCCGCCCATCATGGCGATATTATCGCCAAGGTGCACCGCATAAATTAACGCTCGGTATTCTTCTTTTGCTTTAGAAGGTTCATGGTGATGGAGAATGACTTCACATAGTTCGTCAGGCAAATTCCATTCTTTAGCAAGTTCGTAGCCGGCTCTGGTGTGATCAAATCCAACCAGTTTTTCTTCGGCATCAAGATAGTCAAGGCCCTCTTCGGTGGTGATGAGTTCAACGGCTTCAGCGACCGTTCCTTGAAGGTAGTCTGAGATGAGAGCTTTGCCAATGTCATGTAATAAACCAGCAGTAAAAGCAAGCTCGGGGCTGATATCAGCACCACTCTGTGTCACCACTTCACGCGAGGCAATGGCTGTGCGTAAATCATGTTTCCACAGATCACCACCCGCGGATTCATAACCAGAGAGCTCTTTTTCAAATAACTTCCCCGCACAATCTCCAACAGCAATGCTGACTATAATGCGTTCGCCCAGATAGGAAATGGCCCGGTCGATTGAGGTAATATTGTTGATCAGTCCAAATGCAGCTGAGTTGACAATTTTAAGCACCCGCGCCGTCAAGTTTGCATCATTTCTCACTAAATTTATGACATCGATCAGATCGTGGTCAGCCTTAGCGGTGAGCTGTAAAAGTTGACTGGCACTGGCCGAGAGCATCGGTACTGATTTAACAATCTTATGCAGCTCTTCTTGACTAATTTGTTTTGCCATTATCAACTCCTGAAGCTGATGTGTTTGTTAAATGGTGAGATGGTTAAGCAAAAATTTTGTCCTACAAGGCGTAGTGTTTTTTCAGGGGTGAAGACATACATCAGGTATGTCGAGATCCTGAAAAAAAGCTGCAACGCCGTAGGGCGGATTTTTTGCGACGCCATCAAAGTTGCCAGTTCGGTTTTCCGGGTGAGCTGAGAGTTATCTGCCCAGCTGATACAGAAATCGAAACAGTTCGACTATAGTTTTTCCCCAGATCTTCAGAGACGGCACCCATACCGTAAGACCAGAGAATCTTCTTAATTGCCAATGCGTTTCGCTTGCCAATCTGAAAGGTATCATTGGTGTCCATGACATTGGCTCCACCGCAAAGTTTAACCACCATCCCTTTACCACGTTTATCACAACCAAACTTTGTCATCTGTGTCAGTAGCGCTGGAATCGCAGTATCAGCAAAATAGCCCGGCTTTTCCTTTGCCTTGGCAGCATTAATAGATGAATCAGGAAGGGCGACATGTGCCATGCCGACGGTTCTGGTTTTTGGATCAAGAAAAATCACAGAAACACAGGATCCTAGAGCGAAGGTTTTGACATCATCACTGGGAGTATTTGAAGCGCCATAATCACCAACGCCTAAAACAATTTGTCCCATTTATTTTTTCTCCGTAAGTAGACTTAATAGGGATGCAGAAATTTTGTCCAGTGGGACTAACCGCTCGGCACCACCTTTTTCGAAGGCAACCTTAGGCATCCCAAAAACGACCGATGATGCTTCATCTTGAGAGATACAACGTGCGCCAGCTTGTTTCATTGCCAACATTCCTTCAGCGCCGTCCTGACCCATCCCGGTCAGCATGGCACCGACAGCATTAGCTCCCACATGTTTTGCCACCGAGTGCATCATCACATCGACAGAAGGGCAGTGGCCGCTGACTTTTTCTTCACTTCCAAGGCGAACCTGATAAAAACCGCCTGAGCGTACAACTTCAAATTGTTTTCCCCCCGGTGCAATCAATATCAGCCCCGTACGAACTCGATCACCATGTTCAGCTTCTTTAACTTGCATTTGGCAGAGCTGATTCAGTCGATCTGAGAACATTTTGGTAAATCCAGCCGGCATATGTTGGACAATGACAGTTCCTGGAGTGTTTGCCGGGAAATTTTCAATGACGCGGCGGATTGCTTCTGTCCCCCCAGTTGATGCTCCGATGGCAATAACTTTATCGGTTGATTCAGCTAAGGCTGAAGTTGTGGATTTATGACTTTGGGGTTGGGCAGCAGGTCGTTTGCCTTTCCAATGGGAAACATTAGCTGTTGAGGCAATTTTTACTTTGGAGCGTAGCTCCATCAACATAGCATTCAGCCCTGCAGCGACATTACTGGTTGGTTTGGCGACAAAGTCGACCGCTCCAGCTTCCAGTGCTTCCATGGTGATCTGTTTGCCGCGCTGGGTCAGAGAACTGACCATAACAATTGGAATCGGATACTGGGGCATCAGCTTCCGTAGGAAAGCGACTCCATCCATGCGTGGCATTTCGACATCTAAAGTCAAAACGTCAGGCTGCAATTGAACAATTTTATCTCGGGCAATATAGGGGTCGGGAGCCGTTCCGACCACCTCGATGCCTGGATCCATTGATAGCCCTTGGCTGAGAATGTTTCTTACCAAGGCGGAATCATCAACGACAAGAACGCGGATAGCTCGTGCCATCAGTGCTCTCCTTTCTGGTACAGCGCGGGTTTTAAATAACTGTAGCGGGTTTGAGCTCGTCCCAACGTTTCTGAATGGCCGATAAATAGGTAGCCTTTATCTTCAGTATGTTGGTGATAGCGACCGACTAGAGCATCGCGGGTGGGTTGATCAAAATAGATCATGACGTTGCGACAGAAGATCATTTGAAACGGTTTCTTAAATGGGAAGGTGGTATTCATCAGGTTGAAGCGTCTAAATGTTGCTTCTTTTTTTATTGTGTCGACTACCGCCATTTCATCTTGACCTGCTGGTTTGAAATATTTCCTGCGTAAAGGTTCCGGAAGCTGCATGACCCGATCTGTTGCATAAGTACCACGACGAGCGATGGTCAGTGCTCGATCAGAAATATCGGTAGCCAGAATACCAGCATCCCAGGAACTGTAATCAGCACCCAGATATTCCCTCATCAGCATCAGGAGTGTGTATGGTTCTTCGCCACTTGAACAACCCGCACACCAAATGCGCAAATCTTTGCGATTTTGTTGTTTCAGCTTCTCAATGACCGCTGGTAATGCTGTTTCGGAGAAATAATCAAAATGATCTTTTTCCCGATTAAAATAGGTATGATTGGTTGAGATTAAATCAATCAGTTCACTTAAGGCTGCTTCGGTTTTGTCGTTATCAAGATAATCAAAATAAGCCGAAAATGTCGGCAGATTAAGCTGCCGCATTAGCTTTTGTAACCGACCGACCAGCAGTGAACGTTTTTGTTCGGTCAGGTTGATCCCGAAACGTTTGTAGATCAGGTCCCGAAGCCGGGTGAATTCCTTATCGGAAATAGACATCAGGCTGTTGTTCTGCTGCAGTCGGTTATCGGTCAGTGTCATCTTTTACAGTGTCTTTCTTATTCTTCTTCCAAGGTTTCAGTTAGAGCTTTCATTTCACCAGAAAAAAGTAACTTGTGGACATCAAGCAGAATCTTGACATCGTTGTTAACTTTACCCATCCCTTGAATGTAACTATCCTCAGTATTTTTACTGGTTTTTGGTGCTGGTTCAACATTGGTTTCTGGAATGTCCATGACTTCGCTGACTTCATCAACGACCAGACCTACTTCAGTCCCATCAATATTGACAACGATGATACAGGTACGGTCATCATATTCTCGATCTTCCAAACCGAAGCGGGATCGGACATCCATTATAGGAACAACTTTGCCACGTAGATTAATAACTCCACGGATAAATGCTGGCATGTCGGGGACATCGGTGATATTTAAAATTCCAATAATTTCTATAACATACTCGATTTCAATGCCGTAATCTTCACCTGCCAGATGGAAGGTTAGATATTTATCTTTTTGTGTGTCTTCGCTTTCAAAATTGCTCATGGTTGTGTTTTCAGCCACGGAATCCTCCTTTAAATAACTTCTTTTATGTTTTCGGCTTTATTTTTTTTACTCTCAGCTGAATCAACCAGCGTGCCAACATCAAGAATCAAACAGACGCCACCATCGCCGAGGATGGTACAGCCCGAAACTCCAGGAACATTTCCGATGAAGTCTGATAGCCCTTTAATGACAGTTTGTTGTTGACCGAGAATTTCGTCAATGAACAGGCAAAAGCGGGTCTCTTGAGATTCCAAAACAATGAGGATGCCATCAGAGAGTTCTTTGGAATCTGGTCTTTTACCGAGAATGTCGTGCAATCTGACGATCGGGAGAAAATTCTCACGAAATTTCACTAGCTCGTCGCCATCTGGGGTGATAGTGATTTGATCCATGACCGGACGGAAGGCTTCTAGCATCGACAGCGTTGGAACGATACAGGTGGCAGTGCCAACCCGTACAATCATGCCGTCGATAATGGCCAAGGTGAGTGGAATTCGCAGAATAATTTTACTTCCCTGCCCAGGGGTACTGTAGACATCAATTTTCCCTTTGATTTTTTCCAGGTTTTTCTTGACGACATCCATACCAACACCGCGACCGGAGATATCGGTAATTTTAGCAGCTGTGGAAAATCCTGGAGCAAAAATCAAGTTATTGATCTGCTTATCGGTCATGTCTGAACCATCACCTTCGATCAACCCCTTGCTCATGGCTTTTTCAAGAATTTTTTCTTTATTCAAGCCACGTCCGTTATCTTCAATAGTGACCCAGACTTCACCTTCTTCATGGCGGGCAGAGAGTTTGACGGTCCCTTTTTCATCTTTACCAGCAGCCAGACGTTCATCTGGAGGTTCCAGGCCATGATCCAAAGAGTTGCGCAGCAGGTGAACTAGGGGGTCAGTAATCGTTTCAATGACAGTTTTGTCAATTTCGGTTTCTTCACCAATCAGTTCCAGATCAACCTTTTTTCCGGCTTTGACTGAAATATCATGAACCAGTCGAATCATCCGGCGGAACAATCCTGAAACAGGAATCATGCGGATTGTCATGGCCATTTCTTGCAGTTCTCTCACCAGCTTTGACAGATGCTGGCCAGCTTTGTTGAAGTTTTCTAGTTCCAACCCTTTTAAGTCAGGGTTATTAATCAACATATTCTCAGCGATAACCAGTTCGCCAATCAGATTGATCAAACTATCCAGTTTTCCCAGTTCAACACGAATATCTTGCCGTTTTGCTGGAGTTTTAGTCCTGGTTGCTGGTTTGGCCTCGGCTTTGGCTTTTGTGATTGTGTCCTGCTGTTTTTTTAATGCTTTGTCAACTTGTTCAGTTGATGCTGCTCCCTGCTCAACTAAAATTTCGCCAACTGGTTTTTTCTGGGTTTCCACAGCCTTAAAAACAGATTCTTCTTTAACCCCTTCTTCAG
>JAOZLQ010000064.1 GCA_029934755.1 Desulfuromusa sp.
GGTAAAACCCACGGTGGTTTTGAAACAATCGACAGCCCTGGTCCCTACGGAACCTATGACCAGGCTGGTAATGTGGCTGAGTGGACTGGAGATATTGTCACCGGTACAGATCAGCGCTACATGTACGGTGGTAGCCAGATGGATTATGATTTCGATCTGCGCCCCTACACTGAAAATATTTCTCGGCCTGCATATATGAGTTTTCAAACAGGGTTCCGCTGTGTGCGTGATCTCAATGGAGTACCACCTAAAATTGATGCTGGTGCCCATCACTGATTTTTCATTAGAATGTGGATAAATATAGAAAGCTGGTCGTGTTATATGGCCAGCTTTCTATCTCGCAGTTGTTACTGCGGAATAGGTTAGTCATTGGTAAATAGTTAGTTGCTAAACACTAACAGGGTGTTCCCATCAGAGATCCCATGAAGCTAGATACCGAAACAAGGCAACGGCAGATTGTTCAAGCAGCAATTCTCCTGATTCATTTCGGGGGTATACAGAATCTGACGATAAAAAAAATAGCCAATGCCGTTGGGTTCTCTGAGCAGGCTGTTTATCGTCATTTTGACAACAAACAGACTATTCTAGCCGCGACAGTTGATTTTTTTATTATCTGCTGCAGTGAAATGTTGGAAGAAATTGGTGAGATTCAAGATCCTCTGTTACAGCTCAGACGGTTCATGGAAGTTCATATAGAATATTTTGATAAAAATCCCGCTTTCGCTACCGTCATTTTTTCCGAGGAAATCTTTCAGTATGAAGAATCCCTGACACTCAGGGTTCAACAATTTGTTGATAACTTCATTCAGTTTGTCACAGTTTTAGTGGAAAAGGGTCAGGCAAAAGGGGAAATACATAACGAATATCCAGCTGGGGACCTTGCATTCATGATTCTTGGTTCACTGCGTTTTTTAATAACAGTATCTCGATTATCCGCAGGTTCATTCAGCTTGAAAGAGCGGGGTGGGCCGTTGATTGAAACAATTATGGCGACATTGAAGCAGAAACACGAATCAGTATGAAAACGATCCCATTATTTGCGATGACCAGCAGGGATGATGCGAGTGTCACTATTCCTTGGGGGGCAGTCTTGTCAACAATCATCCTCACAGCAGGGATGTTGACAGTTGTGCAAATTGTGGTAGATCGACCAATGCTTTTGGTTGATCGATTCTTTCCGGGAATGGGTTGGATTGAAATTCTGGTTCTTTCACTCTATGCCGGATTTGTGACTCCTAAAATTCTCAATCCAAAAACATCAGTTCGCTGGAGGACTATTCTTTGGCTTACTTTTTCCGTTATTTTTTTTAGTCAACTCACGCTAGGTATATTTGGCTTTACAACTTTTTTAATGACAGGGGTACTGCATTATCCTGTTCCCGCTCTAATTGTTGCCGGTCCTATCTACCGGGGCGAAGATTTTTTTATGCCAATTCTCTTTGGTAGTACCTTGTTTTTTATCGGCCCGGCATGGTGTAGCTATTTCTGTTATCTTGGTGGTTGGGATTTTTTAGCCAGTCAACAGGTGAAACGTCCCAGGAAACTATCAAAGTGGCGTCGACCAAAGCAAATAGCAATACTGGTGTTGGTTGTCGGTGGTGCATTGTATCTTCGGTTCAGCGGTATACCAATATCGATTGTGTCGCGTCTTGTTGCTCTATTTGGTCTTGGTGGCTTTTTTATTATCATATTTTTGTCACGCCGATATGGAAGTATGATTCATTGTATCTCCTATTGTCCCATAGGGCTTGTGGCCAATATTTTTGGCAAAATTTCCCCCTTTCGGATGAAAATTGACAGTTCATGTACCAGTTGCGGTCAATGCAGCATGGTTTGCCGTTATGATGCATTAAGGCCTGAGAATATTAAACAGAAAAAGCCCGGCCTGTCCTGTACTCTTTGTGGGGATTGTATAAATACATGTAGTAATAATTATATCCATTACAGTTTTCCTGGCCTGTCTCCACAGGCCGCTCGGACACTGTTCATAGTCATTGTTGTTAGTTTTCATGCCGTCTCCATAGGTGTTGCCAGAATTTGATTTCGTCACTTAAATAATTTGAATATGAGTCTTAATGTCACTATAAAAGAGGTTTGTGATGTCTAAAAAAGTAATAATAATATCAATATCTTTTGTCGCCATTATTTCTATTGTAGCTGTAGTTTTTGGTCTTACTGGAACGGAGAGTAGCGCCAGTGAGGAAGACAATAGGCCGATTGAAAGTATATTGCAGACAGCCAATATTCCGACCAACTTTAATCATGACCAGCATATGGATCAATTTTCCTGTGATGTTTGTCACCACAGTAAGAATAGCGATGGAACCAAAGGTCCCTATATTGAAGGTGAAGAGCAAACATGTGTGACCTGTCATAATCCTGAAGATATGTCAGATGATATTGTCAAGGGGACAGAAAAATTGAATACATATCGGGGAGCTGCCCATACGCTTTGTGTTGGTTGTCACTATACAATGTTGCGGGAAGCTAAACCGTCTGGGCCAACTAAAAAGGGTAATGGTAAATGTCTTGCCTGTCATCCGAGTCAAAAGCAATATTGTCCAGTTCGAAAATGGCTCTAACAGCTTTAAATAATTGAATTTATAGCAAACTAGATGTAATGGAGAGAGCATGCTGAAAAATATATATTTTATCTTTGGTTCATTATCAGGGGCACTGGCTGTTGCCATGGGCGCTTATGGCGCGCATGCTGGCACTCAATTTCTGACACCTGAAACAGTGATCACTTACAGTAAGGCTGTCCGTTATAATGCGAACCATTCTGTGGTGTTGTTGGTCGTGACCCTGGTTATTAGCCAATGGCCTCAAGTAGAAAAAATTCTGCACGCTGCTGGTCTCTTGATTATTTCTGGTCTTGTTCTATTTTCCGGTAGTCTCTATCTGCTTGCTCTGACTGGTATTAATTTAGGCTATATCACCCCACTTGGTGGTGTTTGTTTTATCTGTGGTTGGCTTTGTCTGGCTTTGGCGGCTTGGAGAAATTCACGATACCAGGATGAGTAGAGAAGTATTATCGGGCTGTGTTAAATGATGATCTATGTTTATGAGGATCTGGTATGGGACCAGATAACTTAAATTTTCTACAAGATAATTATAATTATCATCAGAAATTAAATTTGTTAGAAGATGGTGATAACAGGGGATAAAAATGAATTTATTTGATCGAACAGTTTTATTAGCAACAGGGTTGGTATGTATTTACATGATATGGTTTTTGCTTGGAAAGCAAAAAAATAGCAAAACTGCGCATGTCGCCAATTACTATTATATGGTGACCTTTGCGGTACTTCTAGTGTCAGGATTGCTTTTGATCGCTTTTGGTTGGAATATCTTGGGACTTTTAGGTGGTGGAAGTGCAGCAAGCAAATTTGTTTCAATTGTAGCAACTCTTATTCCATTTGCATTAGCTGCGGGCCTGGTTAAAAGATTTTATCCACAGCTAGCGACCCCATACCTTGTGGTTTTAGTGATTGGTTTGTTGTGCATCGGGGGGTCCAAATTGTTGGCTCTGGCAACATTGGCAAAAATTGCTTACCCAGTTTTTCATTCCATTGCAGGTTTAACAATTTTCGTTATCCCTGTCCTTGCTGTTAAAAATAAGATTATGGGTCCTAATTTTTATGGTGTCACCATCGGTGGAACACTTATCGGCCTGGGTGGAATCGCTCTTGGTTTTTTAACGGGAGGACGGCAACTATTGTTCTTTTCCGGTGATTTTGTTCTGATGATTCTTGCACCAATATTATTCTTTACCGCTTTTGGTTATATGTGGGGATTAACTAAAGGCGAACTTGATAAATAGCTTTTTGGCTATTGCTGAAAGGTGAATAGATACTAAATTTACCTTTCAAAGCATAGAGTAGGTATATCTCAAGACTCTTTTTCCCATTGACCTTTTAAGGTGTTGACTTGTAATAATGGGAATTTTTCAGATGTCGTACGCTCCATCGCATTGGCATCTTGATTGGTTTATCCAATGGAATTAAGGAGTAAACCCTTGAGCTTTTTAAAAAATCCTGCTGTGAGTCGAAAGTGGCTTCTTATGCTTTCAGGCCTTATGTGGAGTGGTGTTGGAATACTGCTCAACAGTTTTGCCCTTCGCTGGTTACAACTTTATGAAGGGTGGCCACTCGTAGCATCTGTGGCATGTGGTATTACCCTTGGCATTGTCATAGCTTTTTTAGGTTTTAGAAAAGTAGCGGCGAAGAATATTCAGCGGATTCTGGAAATGCCCGAATATAGTTGTGTTTTTGCTTTTCAAAAATGGCAGAGCTATATCCTCATCGCAGTTATGATGTCGATGGGTATTTTCCTTCGCAATACTGATATTTTTCCGCGTATTTTTCTTGCTTCCATCTACATGGGTATTGGGAGCGCTCTTTTTATTTCAAGTATCAATTACTACCGTACATCGGGATAGAAATAGGGGGTATTAGATTCAATTATGCAACCATTTTCAGAACGTCAAGAACAAATCATGAATGCCTCGATTGAATTGATTGCAGAACTGTCAATTCAGGGGCTGACAATTAAGAATATTGCCCATAAAATCAAACTGACTGAAGGGGCAATCTATCGTCATTTTGCATGTAAAAATGATATTCTGCTGGCCATTCTCCAGACATTCAAAGAGGTATCTCAACAGACGCTCGTTGAATCCTGTGCATCGGAGGTCATTGCTTTTGAGCAGATAAAAGGTATCTTTAGACGTAATATTCAATACTTCAATGAAAAACCGGCGATAACTGCAGTTATCTTTTCTGAAGGTATTTTCCAAAATGATGCCCATTTATCGAAAGAAGTGTTCAAAATTCTGGAAATGCATGAGAAGGCATTAAATTGCATCATAGAAAGAGGGCAAATTAACCACGAAATAAGAGCAGACATTAAAGAAAAGGAAATTACCAGAGTTATTATTGGTTCAATCCGCTATACAGTTAAAAAATGGCGGTTATCTGGGTTTGATTTTGATTTGAAAACGGAAATTGAACTTATTCTTGTGTCTCTCAAAAAAATGTTGGTTCCGAAGTAAATGGAATAATAATGTAACGGGTCCCTTCGAATTTTTTGGATCCAGAATCAATTTCTGCCGAGGCTATCATGGAACGATTAATATCATAGTTTGCGGTATTCATACCTTTCTCAAAACCAAAAGGAGAATGTGGAATGTTGAAAAAAAGTTTACTGGTCCTTGCTGTCTTAACAATTATTTTGTCGTTATCAACTACCAACTTGATGGCACAGTCAAGTAAGTCGCCTGCCGGAAAGAAACCACAGAAACCTTTTTTGATAACAAATCTTCCACACCCTGCTGTGCGCTTGATGAATCATTTGGATGACCCTGCATTACATTTGACCGATAAGCAAGAGAGCGAACTGCTGGCGATCAGAAAAGAGGTTATTGCAACCGTTATGAAGATTGGTAAGCAAGTTTTTCCACTTGAAAAACAAGTTGCTCAAAAGATTCTTTCAGGGACAAAGCCTGAAGAATTGAGTGGACTTGTGCAAAAAATAGCAGGGTTGAGGGCAGAGGCAACTATGGTGCAGCTTCGATGCCTTTATCATTTTCGAAATGCTTTGGATCACGACCAATTTAATGTTTTAACCAAATAATTCAGAATTTCTATTCACAACCTTTTTGTAATCCGCTCATCCAGTTGATTATCGTAACTGGATGGGCGGATCAAATCCGCGCTATTACTTTTCTGTTTTCGATCCAGCAACCCTCTCAGAGACAGCTTGCTCCGTATTTGGCAGTAATGGCACTCCAGTCATAACTTTAAATAAGCGAAAAATTCCCCAGAGGAAGGCAATTGGCAGAATTACAGTATTGAGCACAAATACTACTAGCAGATCGAGAAAGCTGTTGATCATTTGTGTACTATGTTGTTTTAGCCAGTTTTGAACCAGCTCAAAATCTATAGCTTGTTCGGCCTGCTTGAGGCGTGATGTGAATTGTTGCCACCAGCTTTCATCCGCCGAAGTATCTGGAACGGTTTCGGCATGCTGTAGTTCGGCATTCGTTTTGGCAATAGAACTGCTGGCGATGGTATAGCGGTCAGCGAGGAAATAGTCATAAGCAGTTTGGTTGAGGGTCGCGGTCAGCGGTACAGCAAATCGAACAACGATAGCGAGAAATATTAACTGTTTACCTAAAGAAGTAAGATCAATGCGCAGCCAGCGGCCGAGCCAGAGTCCTGCTAGCCACAGTAGCAGCGCAAGACTGCCGAGCAGTTCAATTCCGAGCCATGGACTGACTTCGATCAAGAAGCGTTGCACACCAAGGGACGTGAGAGCAACCAGCATCACCCAGGAGAAGCGCTCAACCATATCGTTGAGAGGATCGAGAACTTGTCCGAGAGCTAAGTTTAAACCCACTCCTGCAGGAGAAACGGCGACTTCAGATTCCTGAATGACTGAGATAACCCCATTTGTGACCCGAGCCAGTGCAAAACTGGCCAGAGCACGCGCCAGGGCTTTTTCGACTTGTTCAGTTGCTATTTGATCTATGCGCTGGACTAAATCATTATCAAAAATTGCTGTGCGTAACGACGGAAGAACGATCACCGTCAATAAAATAATCATGATCAAGCTGGTTAGGATTTTACGACGGTCATTCAGCATACTGATGATCCTGGTTTTCTAGTTGTTGATTGGAATTGTTCATCAAGTAGGGTGTGAGGCATATCTATTTTGTAACCTGATACTGGGTTTGATATTTTCGGGGCTAAATCTACGCAGCATGATTATAAAAGTCCAAATTTTTTCAGGGTTTCTGGCGGTGCTTGGTCAAAATGTGAGAATTCCATGGTGAAACTTCCTTGTCCTTTGGTGGCACTGCGCAGTTCGGTCATATAACCAAACATTTCCAGCAGGGGCACGGTAGCGCGAATCAAATCCTGTCCCGGTCGTGATGTCATCCCTCCCACTTGACCCCGTTTTTGATTCAGGCTGCTCATAACTCGGCCGGTGTAATCTGATGGAGAAACCAATTCGAGAAGCATAACAGGTTCCAAAAGGGTTGGTTGGCCTTTTCGTAGTGCTTGGGTGATGGCTTTATTTATTGCAGCTGTAATACCGAGATCAGTCGTATTGTTGCTGTTATAGGGAGCCTCAACTAAGCTGAGTTGTAGATCCGTTAGTGGATAGCCTGCAATTTGTCCAGATTGGCAAGCCAATATCAGTTTTTCTTTGATCAATGCGGCTAGCTCAGGTGGCCAATCTATAAGGAGTTGCTCTGGGATATCAATGGTGATACCGCTCTTTCGATCGGTTGGATTGATTCTAATTTTGACTTCACCATGATGAATCTTTCCGTCAATTTCTCGCTCGAATATTTCATGCTGTTCGGTTGCACAATGGATGGTCTCTCGATAAACAACCTGCGGTCGGCCGGTTTGAGTTTCAACTCCAAAGTCTGTTTTCAGCCGCTGAACCACAACTTCCAAGTGGAGTTCACCCATTCCAGTCAATAGTGTTTGACCGGTTTCAGGATCTTCTTTGACCAGGAAGGTGGGATCTTCCCATTGTAATTTTTCTAATGCCAGTGGGAGTTTATCTCGGTCATCAACAGTTTTCGGTTCAACTGCCAATGAAACGACCGGTTCTGGGTATTCAAGTCCTGCTAATTGTAATGGCAACTTGGGGTTGCTGATGGTGTCTCCGGTGAGAACGTTTTTTAGTCCGGTTGCCGTAACGATATCTCCAGCGATGGCCAGATTGATCCGCTCACGTTTATGGGCGTGCATTCTGAATAGCCGGGCAACTTTTTCAATTTCCAAAGTGCGACTATTATAAACTGAATCTCCCGGTTTGAGGCTACCGGAATAGATGCGCAGATAGCTTAGTTTTCGCCCTTTGTCGGCAAGGACTTTGAAAGCAAGAGCGCATAAGTCTGCGGTAGGATCAGTGGTAACCTCCCACGGTTCTTGTTTGTCAAGTCGGATTGCTGTTGCTGGTGGTGTGTCAAGAGGCGAGGGGAGCAAATCGCAGATCAAATCAAGGAGTGGCTGAATGCCTTTATTGCGGAGTGCTGATCCTAGTAGGACCGGGTATATTTGGCATTTGATAACGCCTTTGCGTAAGGCGGGGAGGATTCGTTCCGTCGCAATTGGGTTGCCATTCAGAAAATCATCAAGAATACTATCATCAAAGTCAGAGGCGGCCTCGATAATCAACTCCCGTTGTTGTTGAACGACTTCCCGCAGGTCATCAGGGATTTCTCCGCTAACCATGGTTTGCCCCTGGTCATCCCCAGTAAATAAAATAGTTTTTTCTGTAATGAGATCAACAACCCCATGAAAGTTTTCTTCGCTTCCCAAGGGGAGTTGCAACAGTAGTGGAGTTGCATCAAGTTTTTTAACAATCGATTCCACAACTTGTTGGTGATCAGAGCCAATTCGATCCATTTTGTTGATCAGACAAATGCGTGGTACCTGATAACGATTGGCTTGATGCCAGACTGATTCGCTCTGTGGCTGAACTCCTTCTACCGCACTGAAAATAGCAACGGCTCCATCCAAAGCACGTAAAGAGCGTTCAACTTCGATGGTAAAATCGATGTGACCCGGGGTGTCGATCAGGTTGAAGATATAATCTTTCCAACGGCAGTTGGTGGCGGTTGCAGTGATGGTGATGCCACGTTCCTGTTCTTGCTCCATCCAGTCCATGACCGCCAGACCGTCATGGACCTCACCCATTTTATGGATTTCTCCAGCATAGAATAAAATCCGTTCCGATACGGTGGTTTTCCCGGCATCAATATGGGAAATAATACCGAAATTACGCACTTGATGAAGGTTATGGTTTGCCATTAGATTGTCCTTTGAATACTAAAATGCTCCAGATCTGAGTTGTTGCAGGTGTTCTGTTTCAAGTTGATTCAGGGTGAAGTATTCACGTTCCAACTCCTCGATATAGAAATGATCGAGACCACTGTTAGCAAGGAAATCATTCCGTAACTCAAAGTCATTATTGGCAATAATTTCTGGAAGGAGTTGTCGCAGATAAATCGCTTCTTTTTTGATATCGTGAATTACCGTCTGAAATAGTCCGGGATCAAGGGTTATGCTGATAATGCCACGCACCAGCAGCTCTTCATTTATTTCACGGCATAACTCGTCTTGTTCGGCTTTAGTATTGTAACGTGAATAGCGGCTACGGATGTGATCTTTGGCATGATTAAGGACAATATTATGCAGCTTTTCTTTGCCATCGATCATTTTTAATTCAGCAGTTAATCTTTTTACTGTAGAAACACCCGCTGCGATTTCTTCTAGACCTTTTTTGAGGCATATCAATTTTTGTCGTCCAAAACGTCCCAAATAATGATTCATTATGATGTCTTCAAAAAATAGCTTGTCAAACAACCCTTTGACCAATTTACTGAATTCTTGACGGCTATCCAGCAAGCTGCGGAGAAGCTCATCTGTTGGACGATAACTTTCCATGAAGGCAATCTGACTGATATTGGTCGAGGTACTATCATAACGGTCGAAAAAAGTAATGATGTAGGAAAAATCTTCCAATAATGACAGCGGAGCTCCTTCACGAATCTGTTCATCAAATAATTGCCCAGTTTCCAACAGGAGTTTTTCAAAACTATGATCATGATTGCGCCTGGCATGTTGTTTAGCAAACAACAGTTGAATCATATCCCTTCTGCCAATGCCTTTACGCAACAGTAAATCATGCAGAATGTCTCTGGCAATGGCCGTGTATTCAGGTTCGTAAATGACACTACGAACTTCTGCTTTCAACTTTTCATCTAAGGTTGACAACAGAACCGCCGGGATTTCATTGCGCAACGCCAGGGCTTTCAACCGGGTCAGCCGAGCATGCTGTTGGCGATTGATATCCCCTTGCTGATAACACTCGACCAACACTTTTTTGTAATCATCAATAATTCGGTAATTATCGCGATGCTGGTACATGACATCAATACGAACCCGCTCCCTCTGGTAGGGGACAAGCCCAAGATTGTCAGCTAGATCCTGAAGAACCAGGTGAGTGTTTTGTGAGATTGAGCGATCTCGATAATAGAGGGTCTGGAATTCCTGCTGAAAATGCCGATGACTGATATCGGAGAGTCGAAGCAGATAAACGGTACAGGACTCGGGGAGCTGAGCGAGTAATAACTCTGCCAGATGAGAATCGTCCTGACGGTTGAGATTGGGGATGCGTTTAAGAGTTTTTCCCAGGTAGCGGAGAATCTGTTTCTGGCGTTGGCGATGAGTTGTCTCTGTTAGTCCATTGATAAAAAAGAAATAATTATTAATGGCATGACCTTTGAGAAAAATATCCTCATAGTTTTGCTCGGTATGGTTCTGCTCATTGATTTCCAGTTGCCCCGATTGGTTATATCCGGCCCCAAGGAGCATCAATCGATTGAAGATCCCTTCTTTACTCAGGTCTGAAACTGGCTGATCCACACCAAACATATATTCGCAAAATGTTCCACCTGTTCCCGTCTGGCGCAATCCGTTTGGGCTAAGGATGAGTTCGCTTCCTGGAGCAAAAAAACGCAGGTTCTGATCAACCATCTGGAAAAAATGGTGATGAGCGGTTCTGCAACCAGCAGCTGTTGCAAAATACTCAATTTTATCATTTATTTGACCGTGTAGACGTAATTCTGTGTTCATAATATTTATTATTTCATTTATTTAGAATCAAAATAAAGGGTGAACTGTTGACCATCATGAGCCAGGTTGATTCCTTTCGGGAGTTCCTGATCATGAACTGGATGATCAACTTCATGGCTGAGGTGAGTCAGCAGAGTTAGTTTCGCATTAATTTTTTGTGCCATATCAATTGCCTGTGGAATATTGAAGTGAGTATTATGTGGGGTAAAGCGTAGTCCATCAAGAATCAATAACTCCAAATTTTCCAGAAGTGCCAGAGAACTTGGTGGAATAGCATTGCAGTCGGTCAGATAGGCAAACGGTCCACAACGATAACCAAAAGTCTCCATTCGCCCGTGTAGCATGGGAATGGGGGTTATCTCCAGGCCGAATAATTCAATGGGCTGATCAATAGGATGAAGTTCCAGTCGTGGGATATAGCTGTAAGGTACAGATTTATCAAAAATATAACTGAAGCTTTTTCTGATTGTCGCCAGGGTTTGATTCGATCCGTAGAGTGGAATCGGGACTTTTGAGCGGAGGTTAAATCCGCGCAGGTCATCGATTCCGTGTACGTGGTCGGCATGGCTATGGGTATAGAAAACGGCATTGATATGACGAATATCCTCGCGCAACGCCTGCTGACGCAGATCGGTTGAGGTATCAATCAAAATATTGTATTTTCCATAACTGAGCAGGGCACTGCAGCGCGTACGTTGGTTGCAAGGATGGTTTGAAAGACAGACCGCACATCGGCAGCCAATCACCGGGACACCGGTGCTGGTTCCAGAACCGAGAACGGTTATTTTTAGAGTGTTTGCCTGCATTATGAAATCATCCGGCATGTAAAAACTGGCAAGTAATGGAGTAAACTACCATTTTAATTGAGTTGTAGACAACAATTGTTTGGATAATATGGCAAGCTGAAATCGTCTGGAAAAGGTCCCTATGTCGGAAAAGAATCAATCTGAAATCAATAAGCTTTGCCAGCGCTGTATCCGGAAGTGTAAACAGCCCGACAGTATTATTATGCTCGATTGTCCCCGGTTTCAGCCTCGCCCGTTTAAATCAGAAGTATTGAAGTTTGAACAGATGGATTTGTTTGATGAGTAGG
>JAOZLQ010000199.1 GCA_029934755.1 Desulfuromusa sp.
AGGTAAATATTAGTAATTTTTGTATTTTTTTGAGAAAATCTTTTAGACTCTAAAAAGAAAAGAGGACGTTTGATTTGGTGATCAGTTATGCAGTGCCCGACAGGTTTTCAGGTCTGATCATCATCCAACAATCCTCTGATTATTTGCAACATTCCCGGAAAATCAACGGGTTTCATCAGAAAGGCACTGATTCCCATTTTCTTGGCTTCACTTTCATTGATTTGACTACTATATCCAGTACATAAAATGGTGGGCAGGGTCGGCCTGATACTGAGTAGTTCTTTGAGGAGCTCTTTGCCGGTTAATTTCGGCATGGTCTGGTCGGTGATCACCAGATCAAAATAATCGGCATTGGCTTTAAATAGTTTGAGAGCTTCAACACTGTCTGTCATGACGCTGACTTGATAGCCCATTTCTGTGAGCATCCCCTTTCCTAGCTCTGCCAGAATTTCATCATCATCGATATAGAGAATGTTTTCTGTCCCTTGTGGAAATTCTTGAACAATGGAGACGCTAGGGGATGATTGAGTGTGACTGATCGGGAAGTAAAGGTCAAAGGTGCTTCCTTGTCCAGGGAGACTCTGTACTTTAATTAAACCATGATGTCGCTCCATAATCCCCTGCACCGTGGAGAGACCTACACCGGTCCCAACATTGAGGGCTTTGGTGGTAAAAAATGGATCAAATATTTTCTCCAACATCTCTGCTGGCATGCCACAACCATTGTCCTGAATGCTGAGTTTAGCGTAGCGTCCGGGCTTCTGCTTATGTTGTGCAGGAATATCTTTTTGGGCAAGATCAACAACGGCCAGAAGCACCTTGAGTTCCCCATCTTCCTGCATAGCATGCATTGCATTATTACAGAGGTTGAGTAGGATCTCCTGAATTTGGGAAGGATCTGCATTGATGCTGATAGCATAGCATTCTGGACTGATGCTCTGACTCAGTTTGATGGTTGTGGGAAAGATTGCGTGTAACAGTTTGAAAGTTTCCTCGATCACCGATGGCAATTGTATTGAGACTCTTTCAGAAGTTCCTTGACGGCTATAGATCAAAATATTTTGAATCAGATCTCGGGCTCGATGGACGGCAATTTTGGCATTATCAAGTAAAGGAAAAGCCTCACTATTTGGGGGTAATTTTATCTGCGACAGTTCGATATTCCCAAGAATAATAGAGAGGTTATTGTTAAAGTTGTGAGCCATTCCGCCAGCCATCAGACCAATGGCTTCCATCTTTTGTGCTTGATTCAATTGATTCTGAAGTTTTTCTATCTCCGTAATATCTTTGGCGACATGGGCAATATATTCAAGTTCACCCTGTTCATCAAAGATAGGCGAAGCCGAAACCAGGAAAGTTTTGTCCAATTCCTCGTGGCGCATTGCTCTGGTATAAGGCTTAAAATTCTTTTTTGATTCCAGTACAGGACAGTTTGGGCAAGGGCTTTCAGCATCAAGAAAGAGTTCATAACAGTGGTGATGGTTTTTCATATTCCTGAAAATCTTCTGTGCTGCCCGGTTGGCTTTAATGATACGCAGATCAGAGCTCTGAATCGTAACAATATCAGTAAATGAATTAAAGGTACGGTACCATCGTTCTTCACTTTTACGGATAGCCGCTTCGGCCTTTTTTCGCTCAGTGATATCATGGGCAATTCCGTTAACCGATATAAGTTGACCCGTTTTATTATAGTGAAAGTTACACGTCCACAACAGATCATGGGAATCGCCAGTGGCCAGATTGATCTGCCGATTTTCATAAATTCCCTGCGTCATTTGTTTCTTAACGCAATTTTTAAACCAAGCCTCAGTTTTCTCACGGTCTTCAGGATGGATAAATTGCATACTATCCTGCCCGATAAGAAGATCAGGATCAGAGCCAAAAATGGTCTTACCCATGTGGTTGACGTAGAGCAGGTTTTTTTTCGCATCCACTTGGGTTATAAGATCGGTTGTCCTTTCTACTAATTCTTTGTACGTTTGTGACATCTTTTCACGTTCTAGAATTTCTGCCTGTAATTCAGCGGTTCGCGCTACAACCAGGGATTCTAGCTGTTGCTGATAATTCTGTAATTCTTTTTCGTCCTGTTGTCGTTTGAGCGCAAGATCCACTGTGGCTGGAAGAACTTTAAGATAACGGCCTTCAGGATCTTTAATCAGATAATCACTGGCCCCTAACTTCATTGCTTTTACGGCAACATCTTCATCGCCACTCCCGGTTGTAACAATAACCGGAATATCTTTGAACTGGTCAAAGAGCTCAAAAGATGTCCCATCTCCAAGGAGATAATCCGAGATAATGACATCAAAATTGATAGACTTTAAAATCTCTTTCCCTTCAGCAACTGATCCGGCAATTGTATAATCATAAGGGAGGTCTTCACGGCTAACAAACCTTTCAAATGCCATTTGATCAACTTTGTCATCTTCCACAAGAAGAAGTCGGATTTTTTTGTTATGCATAAATGATCTCCGCACTCTGTTTAGTCTGGTAATTCACTTAAGGTCCAGTACATGTCGATTGTTTTGATCACCTCAACAAATTTCAGATAATCGACCGGTTTGATCATGTACCCGGCAATCCCTAGATTGAAGCTATCAACCTTACCCCGCTCTTCTTTAGAGGTGGTCAGCACAACAACAGGAATTTTCTTCAAGTCATCGTCATTTTTAGCTATTTTCAAAAATTCGATACCATTCATCCGGGGCATGTTGAGATCAAGGAGAATGATACCCGGGTTTTCATTTTCAGGATTTCTCAAGAAAACCAATGCCTCCTCACCATTATGTGTGATATCCAAACGGTTGGTGATATTGATATCCTTCAAGGCCCGCTTAACCGTCATGGCATCGACCTGGTCATCTTCAACCAAAAGAATAGGTTTAGTGTTTCTCATCCGGTTCTCCTTTTTTTGGTAGGGTAAAAAAGAATGTCGTTCCATGGCCAAGTTTCGATTCTACCCAGATGGAACCGCCATAGAGACCAATAATTTTTTTGACTAAAGCCAGACCGATACCGGTACTTTCATGCTCATCACGAGCTGTCAGGACCTGAAATATCTGGAAAATTTTATCTTGATGCTTTTCCTCAATTCCAGGACCATTATCAGTAACATTGAACAGCCAGGATACTCCTTTATCGACACATCCTACCTTGATTAGCCCCTCTTCCTTGTCCATGAACTTTATGGCATTTTCGATAAGGTTTTGAAAAACCTGAGTTATACGGGTGAAATCCCCTGAAACTACGGGCAGTTTGTTTGCGATAGTCACCTGAATATTATTGTCAAATATAATGCTGTCAACAAGCTCACTCACAAGGTGATTTAAGTCTACAGGTTCATTTTTTTCTCTAATTTGACCAATACGTGAATAACGCAGAATACCATCAATAAGACCATCCATGCGCTTGACTCTCTGTAATACCAAATTCATCTGCATTTTGCCGTCTTCATCAAATGCCTCTGAATAGTCTTCAGAAATCCAGTGGGTCAGTTGGCTGATAGCCCTAAGTGGTGCTTTGAGATCGTGAGAAACAATATAGGCAAATTCTTTCAGCTCCCCATTGGAAGCCGTCAGTTGTTGTGCGCTGGCCTCAAGTTGTCTCTGCTTCTCCTGTAAATCATCGAGCAGGTTAACCAT
>JAOZLQ010000200.1 GCA_029934755.1 Desulfuromusa sp.
CCGCTCCGTTCCATGCGGTAGTTAGGTGCTTCCTGGGTAATGATCACATCATGGACATGCGATTCACGTAGCCCGGCATTAGTAATACGGACAAACTCACCATTCTGTTGTAGTTCCTTGATCGTTCTACAGCCCGTATACCCCATACCTGACCGCAGACCGCCGATCAACTGATGGATATTTTCCGAAAGTGGTCCACGATAAGGCACCCGCCCTTCAATACCTTCGGGAACCAGTTTGACATCCTCCTCATCACCCTGAAAGTAACGATCTTTGCTCCCCTGTTTCATCGCCCCCATACTCCCCATGCCACGATACGATTTATAGGTACGTCCCTGATAAAGGATTGTTTCACCCGGCGACTCTTCGGTTCCGGCAAACAATGAACCAATCATGATGATATCGGCACCGGCCACTATCGCCTTGGGTAAATCTCCGGAGAATTTGATGCCACCATCGGCTATCAACGGGATACCGGCTGCATGTGCCACCTTGGCAACATGCTGAATTGCAGAAATTTGCGGCATTCCGACTCCGGCAACCACCCGGGTCGTACAGATCGAACCCGGACCGATGCCAACTTTAACCGCATCAACTCCAACATCAATCAATGCCTTGGCAGCAGCGCCGGTGGCAATATTACCGGCCATCAGCTGAACTTCTGGATAACTGATACGCAGTTGAGCAATCGTATCAATGACTCCCTGACTGTGCCCGTGCGCAGTGTCGACAACCAACAGGTCGACACCTGCAGCAACCAGAGCAGCAGCACGTTCATCCAGATCAGCACCGACACCGACCGCTGCACCGACTCGCAAACGGCCAAGATCGTCTTTGCAGGAATTGGGATACTTTCGAACTTTTTCAATATCCTTGATCGTAATTAGACCGGTCAGGTTATAGTTTTCATCGACCACCAGAAGTTTTTCAATCCGGTGCTCATGGAGGTGATATTTGGCTTCTTCCAATGTTGTTCCCGGAGGGACTGTGACCAGTTTATCCTTGGTCATGACGTTGGCAATCGGTTGTTCCAGATTAGTCTCAAAACGGAGATCCCGGTTGGTCAAAATCCCAACTAATTTTCCTTTTTTGGTAATCGGCACCCCGGAAATACGATACTTTTTCATCACATCCAAGGCTTCAAATATCTTTTGATCAGGATCCATGGTGATCGGATCAACAATCATCCCGCTCTCCGATTTTTTCACCTGATCAACCTCAGTCGCCTGAGATTTTGGGCTCATATTTTTATGAATAATTCCCAACCCACCCTCACGGGCCATAGCAATTGCCGTACGCGATTCAGTCACGGTATCCATTGCCGCAGAAAGTAACGGGATATTCAGTGTGATTTTTTTTGTCAATTGAGTGGAAAGATCAACTTCTTTCGGCAACACCTGTGAGTGCGCGGGAACTAACAGGACATCATCAAAAGTTAAACCTACGGGAATTTCAGCATCTTGCATGACTGCTCCTTCAACAGAGGGGGGGAATAATTAACCGGAGAATCTAGTCAAAATAAATCGGCAAGTCAATCAATTATATGACGTGTTTGTAGGGGCAATTCATGAATTGCCCGATTTGTCATTGCCACAACGTGAAAGGGCGATTCGTGAATCGCCCCTACAGATCTATTTACCTTGCAAAAGGTAAGCTTCTATAAAACCGTCCAGATCACCATCAAGGATTGCATCGGTATTGCCAACCTCGTATCCGGTGCGGTGATCTTTCACCATCCGATAAGGATGTAGTACATAAGAACGGATCTGGCTCCCCCAGCCGATCTCTTTTTTATCCTCAGAGAAAGCCGCTGCTTCCTCTTCTTTCTTGCGTATCTCCATTTCGTAGAGTCGCGCTTTCAGCTGCTTCATCGCCGTGGCCCGGTTACTATGCTGAGAACGTTGATTCTGGCAGGCAACGACAATCCCACTCGGAATATGAGTAATCCGGATGGCTGAATCGGTTTTATTGATATGCTGTCCGCCAGCACCGCTGGCACGAAAAGTGTCAACCTTGATATCTTTATCTTCAACTTCAATTTCGATCGAATCATCAAGTTCGGGAAAAATAAACACCGAGCAAAAAGAGGTATGGCGACGAGAGTTAGCATCAAAAGGAGAGATACGGACCAAACGATGAATGCCACTTTCCGATTTCAGATAACCATAGGCATAGTCACCTTCGATACTGAGAGTTGCTCCCTTCAGCCCGGCATCGTCACCCGGTTGATATTCTGTAAACTCAACCTTGAAGCCCTTGCGTTCGCAATAGCGCAAATACATCCGCAGCACCATATTAGCCCAGTCCTGGGCCTCGGTGCCACCAGCCCCCGCATTAATACTCAATGTTGCGTTATTAGCATCATGTTCCCCGGATAGCATCCGCGCAAATTCCATCTGCTCAATCAATTTTTTTAAATCGGGGAGTAAAGCGTTAACCTCATCCAGCGTTTCTTCATCCTCCCCCTCTTCACCCAGCTCAATCAACACCTGAATGTCTTCTAATTGCTGTTTTGTAGAGGTACAATCTTCCGCCACATGTTTTAACCGGGTATGTTCTTTTAAACGCTCCTGCGCCTGTTCGCCCTGATCCCAAAAATCAGGTCGGGCGATCTCAGCTTCAAGTTCTAATACGCGCTCCTGCTTCCCTGGAACGTCAAAGATACCTCCATAATTCTTGAAGTTTCTCCAACAAATCTTTGACTGTTTCTTTTGGTTCGCGGAACATCAGGCTCTCCTGTATATTGATGGTGCAAATATTGTTATCTGTGAATAATCGCACACTATAACTGAACCAGAACTTAAAATACAGCTTACAGGACAACAAAAGGCCAACAAAAGGCCAACCTTTTTGTCGGTTGGCCTTTTGTTGTCAATATACTTCCAGAAATTATTCTAAGCAGTCACAGCTGCAGCCACATCTTCACCCTGAGCAGTCCGCCGATTAGACATAAAAATGCCAACCAGCACGACCAACCCGGCCGAATGGACCCACCAGACTGTCGGCCACAACAGAGCCGCCGCTGCACCTAATGTTAATAGACGATACAGAAGGTTCAGCTTATTCTCCATGTATCCTTCGATCCCCGCCGCAAAAGCATAAAGGCCAAACAAAGCAAAAAAGAAGATCATAAATACCTGATCCCAGGAACCACCAACTAACGGCGTGTAGGCAAACAGCAGCGGAACGATATACAACCCTTTAGCAACTTTCCAGGATTGGATCCCAGTTTCCATCGGTTTGGTTCCAGCAATTGCAGCACCAGTAAAAGCGGCAAGAGCAACAGGAGGAGTCACATTGGAATCCTGACTCAGCCAGAATACAATCAGGTGCGCCGATAACAGTCCATACATCAGCACAGATTCACTTAACATCGATTCACGTACTGCACTGATCAAATCAATCGGTACAGCATCAATAATAGCGCGCGCCGCAGCATGATTCATCGGATTGCCAATTTCTGCAAAATGTTCCGGTGCGGCAAGCATGAAAATTGCCTTCGCAGTTTCGGTCACCTGACCGTTGGCCAGGGCCTCGACCAGCAGACCGTCAGAAATAAGACCGTGCAGAGCAGGAGCGGACAAGGTTCCAAGAACGATATAAGCCGCAGTTACCGGTAATCCCATACC
>JAOZLQ010000065.1 GCA_029934755.1 Desulfuromusa sp.
TGACGAGTAAGCCAGAGGGAACCGGACTGGGGCTGGCTATTGTAAAACAATTGGTCTCTGAGTTGAGGGGGAATATCAGCCTCAAGGACAGGTCTCAAGATGGAGTTGAAGTCATTATACATTTCCCCAAGGGAGGTAGCGGATGCGCGGGCGAATTCTGATTGTTGAAGATGAGGAGGTTTTACGCGAGAGTCTGGTCGATTTTTTTCGTCAGGAAGATTATACAGCACGTGGCGTGGATACTCTTTCTGGCGCACGGAAAGAATTATATCAGCATGATTTTTATCTAATGATTCTGGATCTGAAGCTACCTGATGGTTCTGGTATTGACCTGCTTTCTGAAATTTCTGATCTGCAATCGTTGTTGGTCATTGTTACGACAGCATTTCCGGAGGTACAAACTGCGGTCAGGGCTTTGAAACTTGGGGCTTTTGATTATATCAATAAGCCATTTGACCTTGATGAGCTGCAACTCATTGTCGAAAGAGCGATGGATACACGTCAATTAAGAGGAGAGGTGAATTCTTTCAGGCAGCGTGAAAAACAACGCAATAAACGTTCCTGGACCCGTCTGGAAGGAGAGTCCAATGTCCTCAAAAAAATCCGTCAGGAAATTTTGTTGGTAGCCAAAGCTGATACGACTACCACTTTAATTTTTGGAGAAAGTGGTGTCGGAAAAGAATTGGTGGTAGAGGCCATCCATTATCAGAGTGCGCGACGCGAAGGTCCACTTCTTAAGATTAATTGTGCTGCCTTACCTGCAGCATTGTTGGAAAATGAACTTTTTGGTCATGAGAAAGGGGCATATACGGATGCAAATGGTCGCCAGAAAGGCCTCTTTGAGATTGCTGATCATGGCACCTTATTTTTGGATGAAATCGCAGAAATGGAACCGGGATTGCAAGCTAAATTACTTCGTGTTCTCGAAGATAAAACCGTGACCAGACTTGGCGGCCGACAGCCGATTCAGGTTGATGTTCGAATTGTTGCTGCAACAAATAGAGATCTGCGTGAAAGGATTGATGCCGGATTGTTTCGTGAAGATCTTTTTTACCGTTTGAATGTTTTTCCGATAATGGTTCCCCCATTACGAGAGCACCCGGAAGATATCCCCTTGTTGGCCGATTTATTCCTTAAGGAATTTCTGTTGCATAGTCCGGATAAAAATTGTGTATTTTCTGCTACAGCGGTGGAATGCCTGAGGAATCATCCGTGGCCCGGTAATGTCAGAGAGTTGAAAAATGTTATTGAGCGGACCACTCTACTCCATTCGGGAGGAACCATTATCCCTGAAAATCTGGCTTTGGTTGGGTGCTGTTCGGAGGTGAAGTCAACAATAGAAGAGACAAAAACACTCTCTGAAGTGGAGAAAATGCATATACTTGCTGTCTACCAAAACACCGGTAATAATAAAACCCGCACGGCAGATATTCTTGGGATCAATCGATTGACTCTCCGGCGCAAGCTAAAAGAATATGGGATCAGTTCAGGCTCTTGCAAAACCCTTTAACCTCCAGCACTCGTCATTCCCGCGCAAGCGGGAATCCAGAGGTTTTCTGGGTTCATCAAAAAACTGGATCCACGTTTTCACGAGGATGACGACTTTTGCAAGAGGATCAGTTGAATTCAAGTTTATCAGTGGAGATGTTTGGTCATCTCCAAAACGTTATTGCCCCCTTCTTGAATATATCTGACCTGATCCATTAACTTAAAAATAATTTGGATCCCACGGCCCCCTTCATCACTGCCCCGTGCTTTAAGCTTAGCGAGTGTTTCCAAGTCAAAACCCTGCCCCTGATCGAAAACCTTGATGGTGATATCTTGATCAGAGGCAGAGATTGTGACTCTGACATCTTTATCCGGGTCAAAGTCGTTGGCATGACAGATGACGTTTGCCAAAGCTTCGGTCAATACCAGATTAAGATGATAGGCGAGCTCCCGGCGATTTCCTTGGTAGTTTTTCAAGGAGTAAGCCATGCTTTCACCGATCCGTCCAATCATCCCGAGGTACTTGGTCTGATTTGGAACCGTGATATCAACTTTAACCTGTTTTGACATTTCTATCTTTCTGCAGAAAGTCTACTTTGACTAGAAACTAGCTAATGCCTCATCTTGAGTGGTAAATATTTCAAAAACCCGATGAAGGCGGGTCAATTCAAACATTGACCGTACCTGTGGCTGGAGGCAGCATAGCTTTAGACTACCTTCGCGGGCACTCGCATTTTTGAAGCCGGAAACCAGAGCACCGAGTCCGGATGAATCAATAAAGCGCACAGTGCTTAAATCAATCACTAGACTGCATTTACCTTCATCAAACAATTGTAGCATTTGCTCTTTAAGATCTCCGCTATTATGGGCATCCATCCGTTCTTCTTCGACACTGATGATAACAATGTCGCCCTTTTCGGTCATAGCCAACTGCATGCGAATTCTCCTTCTTTCAGTTTAGTTGTTTTTGATGCGTTAGTTTCAATTATACTCTAATTTAAACAATGATGATTGAAAAATGAGCAGAGTTATTTATTCTAAAATCTTCATGACAACCAGAGTGATATCATCATTAAAATGACGCATTCCAGTGAAAATCCGTCCTTGAATCATAATTCGGTCAATCAGCTCTTGTGGGGTTAGATCATCGCATTCCTCAAGTAATTTTCCTAGTCTTTCAATGCCAAAAAAGACATTATCTTTACTCTCAGCTTCAATAATTCCATCTGTGTACAGAAGCAGGATATCTCCAGCTTCGAGGTCAGTAGCTTTTTGCTCAAAAGTAATATCACTTTTAATCCCGAAAATCATTCCGTCCGTGTCCAAAGTCACAATCTTCTGTTCTCGTTTTTTCCAGAGAAGGGGAGTGTTGTGCCCGGCATTTCCATAAATTAATCGCCGATTAGCAGGATTATATTGTAGATAAAACATAGTAACAAACAGATCGGAACGATCCAGATCTTTAAGGAAGTAACCGTTGAGGGCTTGCAACATCTCGGCCGGTTGTTTAATGCTTTCCATGCGAGCATGGATAAAAGTGCGTGTCTCAGCCATGATCAGTGCTGAGCCAATACTATGTCCAGATACGTCTGCTATGATCAGGTCATATGATGAGTTATCGCGCTCAATGAAGTCATAATAATCACCTCCAACCTGATGTGCCGGCACGCAAAGTCCGGCAATAGCAATATGCTCCAAGTCGGGAAGATTTGAAGGGAGAAGAGTTTTCTGAATCTCTTTGGCTATCTGCATTTCCCGTTCTTGTTCCCGTCCCCGTAGCAGTTTCTGTAACTGCTGATCATTGCGCCAGGCGATACCAACTTGCCCTGCAAGATTTTCAAATAGAGCAATAAATTCATTGGTGAAGATTCCTTTGGCTGTTTTGGAAAAAGCCGACAAAATTCCAATCGGATCTCCTTCAATAATGATCGGAGTATGAGCCAGGCAGGTGATACCATCGCGCTTGATGTGTTCTTTTGAGATTGGTTTGTCGATATTGTCGGTATCATTAACAACTGTGGTGGCGTTGGATAGAAATGCCTGACCAATATAGGTTTCCATATTAAGATTACGTTCAAATTGGCCAAAATGTTTCGATGAAGAACCGACCAAGCTCTTGACCATCAATGTCATTGATTCTGGTTCCAGAAAACGGATGACGCAGAGATCAAATTTGAATTGCTGAGCGAGTAATTCTAAAATGTTGTCGAGGGTTTTCTGGAAATTCTCTTTGCTGGAAACAATTTGCGCCGCTTCGTATAAGACACTCAGTTGTTCCCGGCTATCAGCGTGACTGATGGTGACGGTGCCAAAAATATCAAAAACATCTTCCATTTCACTGCCGCGAGCCGACAGGTAGTTTTCCAGAATAATACGTGCAGGAGCGGCACCGACATGGCCAGCTAAAGTGCGTTCTGTAAAACTTTTCAAGTTTGGAATTTCGTGATCTGAAAGGCCGCCTCTGGCGTCAATTTCCTGATGACTTAAATATTCTGCTATGGCAGCCTGAGCAGGTTTTTCACCAATGAATTTGGACATCAATTCAACAAATTCCATGACTGTTGGTGCTTTGCTGATTCGTTTTAGTTTGCCGACTTGTTGAGGTGACTGTTCGACGAAGACATCAACAAACTTTTCGGCTTGAACTTGTTCCTCTTTACTTTGTTGGGCGAAGAAAGACAACGTTAAATAAGCAGACAGGTTGAAAAGCATACTCCAAAACAGAGAGTGAGTATAAATATCAAAACCGCGTAAACCAAATAATTCCAAGGGTTTGAATAAGTCGATACCAAATAGGCCATTTTGTAAAATATCTGAATGAAGCCATCCAGAACGGACAAATGCTGGAATTAACAGGGTATAAAACCAAAGAAGAAAACCTAAACTGATTCCTGTAATTGCCGCTTTATGGTTGGCCCTTTTCCAAAAGAGTCCGCCAATGACGGCAGGTCCAAATTGAGTGGCCGCAGCGAAGGAGATCAGTCCAATATTGACCAAGGCATAAGAGCTACCGATAACCTTGAAATAGGAATAACCGATGAGAATAACCCCAAGAATGCCGAGTCTCTTGATGTTGATGAGTGCCCTGGAAAAATTTTGCGCCTGAATGTTCATTTTAAGAATAATCGGCATGACCAAATGGTTGAGGATCATCGTCGCTATGGTGACCGAAGAAACCATGACCATTCCGGCAGAGGCTGATAATCCCCCAATAAAGACCAGCAACGCCAACCAGGGGTGACCAGTAGAAAGAGGCAGAGTCAGGACAAAGTAGTCGGCCTGAGATGTGTCACCGCCGTTAATGATCAAACCACCAAGGGCAATCGGCAGAACAAACAGATTCATCAGAAATAAATATGCTGGAAATTTCCACATTGCTGATTTGATATGTTGTTCATCAATATTTTCAGTAATCATGATGTGAAATTGACGGGGTAGAAACATGACCGCCATCATTGCCAGGATAATCAGGGTGAACCACTTGGTGTAAGGGGTCTGTTCCGTGCCAAGGCGGAGCAGGTCTTGGCGTTCTGGGAATTGCTCGAGAAAACGCTGAAAAACATCGATGAACCCATCGAACAAGCCATAGGTGACAAAGATACCAACGGCAAGAAAAGCGATCAATTTAATCACAGATTCAAAGGCAACTGCTACGACCAATCCTTCATGCTTTTCTGAAGAATCAAGGCTTCTAGCACCAAATAACATGCCGAAAATTGCCAATAGCAGGGCGACTAAGAATGCCGTGTCGATATTTCCGGGAAGTTTGGAAGCATAACCGTAAAGATCAGTACCGGAGGTGGCTAATGGCACTGAAAGAATATCTAACGTCTGAGAAATGGCCTTCAATTGCAGGGCAATGTATGGGGTAATCCCGAATACGGCGAACAGGGTGACAATGGCACCTAGTGCGGTAGAACGATCATAGCGACTGGAAAGAAAGTCGGCAATACTGGTAATATTCTGCTGCTTACTGATGCGCACCATCTTGCGTAGCAGAAACCACCAGGTAAATGCGATCAGGGTTGGACCTAAGTAGATCGGGAGAAATTCCAAGCCGCTGGTGGCTGCTTTACCAACGCTGCCGTAAAATGTCCAGCTGGTGCAATAGACAGCTAGAGACAATGAATAAACGTGTGAATTTTTTAGAAGACAAGTACCGGTCTTTCGACATTTCTCAGCATACCAAGCGACCAGAAACAATAGTAAAAAATAGCCGAAAGAAACGAGCAGGACAGTTTTTGCGGAGATGATCGACATGGAGAGAATGGTCTTTGCCGGAATCATGGGTTGCTCTTGTCCTCCACTTCTTTGGAGTCAGTTTGCACGTCTGTTCCTGAGTAGCGAACAAATAACCAGATAACGACGATTGATGCTGGCCAGCCGATAAAAAAATAGAGAACCAACTCGGGGATACCAAAGATTAGCAGCTCGGTATTAAAAATATGGACAAAGGGAAAATTGATCATGATCAAGCCTAGAATCAGGCAAAGTCCCCAAGCTTCTCTTATCGAACTTTCTTGTGATTCTTTCATCGGCAGACCTTTTACAGGTTAAATC
Source organism: Desulfuromusa sp. (assembly GCA_029934755.1). Classification (GTDB taxonomy): domain Bacteria; phylum Desulfobacterota; class Desulfuromonadia; order Desulfuromonadales; family Geopsychrobacteraceae; genus Desulfuromusa. The sequence goes on from JAOZLQ010000065.1 coordinate 6,049, forward strand.
TACGACGATGTTATTTTAAATTTGCATACAACTATAGAATAATCCCGAAAGAACACAATTACAACAACTAATTATAAAGTTCACATAGTGAAAATCCATCAAAGATTTCATCTTTATAAAGATTTCGGACTATTTTTAAAGGGTTTGACGCTTGTGAAATGAGTGTGCTATTTATCGATAAATAGAGTTCCCGGTGCTTCTATTTATCTAAAAGGAATAAGTTTTTTGAAGATTCAAGGTTGTTTGAGCGTTAAAAAAATAGTTTCCAGCTTGCTTCCATTTCTAATTTTTATTTCTGGTTGTGTTGCTGTCAATCTATCTCCTTCGCTTGTTCAGGATGATGCAAGTTCTGCCAAATATCAATCGGAACTGGTTGATCCCGAAGCTAAAGCTCTTTTTGCATTCAGTGAATTTAGAATTCTTGGTGCGGAAAATCGCTGGGATGAGGCAATTATTGCTCTTAAACGAGCGATAAGCTTTGACTCGCAGTCCGATTACTTGCAGCTTATTCTGGCTAAGGCCTATTTGCACCAGCAGCAACCGGAACAGGCGGTTGCAACCTTGGACGATTTATTGGCGAAAGATCCAGAAAATATTGCAGGGCATGAGCTGCTGGGTGATGTGCTTAGCTATCAACAAAAATATGTGCTTGCTCTCGACCATTTCCATCGGGCATTAGAGCGAGCTCCTGACAATGATCCGTTGCAGCTACGGATAGCGATTGCTCTGACCCGACTTGAACGTCAGGATGAGGCAATAATTGTATTGGAAATGCTGTTAGAACAACATCCTGACGCAGGTTTGGCACAGCTTACTCTGGCTCGTCTTTATCTGGGGAAAAAACAAGTTAGCCAAGCATCTGTTATCTATCAGCAATTGCTGGAGAGGCACCCGGAACAGCAACAGGCGGTGCTTGAATATGGCGAATTATTAGAACAACAGGATCAAGATGCTGCATTAGAGTTATATCAATCTTTTCTTGCACGTAATCCAAGGGCGGTGTCCGTGCGGGAGCGGGTGGGACAATATTTTCTTGTTCAGAGCCAGCTCAACGACGCTCTCGCACAGTTTCAAACGATCCGTCAGCAGTTTCCTGATAATTTATCAATTATTAATCGTATCGGCTTGATTCAACTGGAATTGGAAAACTGGCCTGAAGCCGAGAATGCTTTTCGTTCGTTGTTAAATCTGGATGATCAGCAACAGCGAAGTTCTTATTATCTTGCCATGGCCTTGTCTGCGCAGGGGGAAATTGAAGAAGCTATTTCCTTTTTAGAAACGATAAACAGTGACTCTCCGGTTTATTCTGAAGCTGCATTGCATTTAACCTATCTGTATAAGCAGTCGGGTCAGAATGACAAGGCTATCGAGTTATTAAGGCAGATGATAGATCAGGATATTCATCAACCTGACATATATTATTTTCTTGTCGCTTTTCTCGGTGATCGTGAAGATCATCAACAGGCGATTGAAGCTGCACTTGCCGGTATTGAAAAAAATCCCGAGGAAACCCAGTTGCTTTATCAACTTGGGGTGCTGTATGAAAAACAAGATAAGCGCCAGGATGCAGTGCAGATGATGGAAAAAATTCTGTTGCTGGATGATGCCCATTCAGATGCATTAAATTTTTTAGCGTATGATCAGGCTGAGAATGGAACTGATCTGGAGTTAGCCCTGACACGAGCTCAAAAAGCATTAGCGATAAAACCAAGTGGTTATATTGTTGATACTTTGGGGTGGATTTATTTTAAAATGGGACGCTTTTCTGAAAGCCGCGAACAACTTGAAAAAGCAACTGAAATGCATCCCAATGATGCGGTAATCCAGGAGCATTTGGGGGATCTTTATCGTGCCATGAAGCTTTGGGATAAAGCTGTGTCGGCTTATCAGCAGGCGCTGGAAATCGATTCTCAAGCAACGCAGGTGGAAGAAAAACTTAAAGTGTTATTGTTGGAGGGGAATTGATGCGGTGGCTGGTTTTTTTCTTATTGTTTGGTTTGATTGGTTGTATTCATCCGGCCGTACCGGTCTGGACTGAGGTCCCCACGGCAGAGCAGTTGCTTAATCAGCTTGCATCCGGATCCGGTCGTTACTCATCATTGGATGGTGCTGCAAGTGTTTCTTTGACGACTAAAGATAAGTATCTTTCCACTCAGCAATTCTTGTTGATGCAAAAACCAGATCTTTTACGTGCCGATGTTTTAACTGGGTTTGGCCAGTTGATTCTACAAATGAGTACAGATGGTGAGGTATTGTCTGTGTTTCTCAATACGACCGTCCCGGGTCGGTTTCTACGTGGCCCAGCTAGTTATGAGAATGTTTTCCGTTTTGTCCGGGTTCCTTTAGCCACCAAAGATTTGCTGACACTGTTGCTGTATGATCCACCATTGATTGATTATCAGCATCATCAAGTTAAATTATCGTCAAAGGGAGTATCACTGATTCTGTCAAATGATAATAACAGCCAGAAATTGTTCTTTAATCATGAACTACAGGTTGTCGGCTGTCATTATTTTAGAGCGGGAGAGGAATACTTATCGGTTAATTATCAAAAATTTTCCAAGGAGAATAACTTTCCGCAAAAAATTAAGATTGCAATACCCTTGGAAAACACTCAAGTTAAGGTAGATTTTTCTGATCTCAAAGTTAATGGAAACATTGATATTGCTAAATTCTTCTTGGAACAGCCCAAAAATATCCTCCTGGAAACATTACCATGAGAGGAATTGATAGGATCTGATGAACAAGAACTCCCCCCATAAACTCCTATTTGCCACGATCACATTATTGTTATTATTGAGTGGTTGTAATGATAATGATGAGGCTAATCATCCTGGGATTACCGAAGCTCTGTCTCCTGAATTTGGGGATACTTTTATTGAAGCTTCCATCGGGGATGCCAGTACTCTATTGCCTGTGTTGGCCTCAGATTCTGCTTCCAGTTCGATCAACGGTATGATTTATAACGGACTGGTTCGTTACGATAAAAATTTGGAAATAGAGGGTGAACTGGCTGAATCATGGGAAATATCAGCTGACAATCTAACTATCACTTTCCATCTGCGCAAAGGAGTGACCTGGCACGATGGTGCTCCATTTACTTCGGCTGACGTTAAATTTAACTATCAGCTTTATATCGATCCACAAACTCCGACTGCTTATGCCGAATCTTTCAAACAGGTCACTGGAGTCGAAACACCTGATCCATATACTTTTATCGTCCATTACGATAAACCCTATGCACCGGCATTAATGAGCTGGGCGACCTCGATTCATCCGCAACATCTGCTGGAAGGGGAGGACGTAACCAGAAGTCGATTGGCTCGTGATCCGGTCGGAACTGGGCCATACCGGTTTTCTGAGTGGGTTGGGGGGGAGAAAATTGTTCTTGAGTCGAACCCCGACTATTTTGAGGGGCAACCCTATGTCAAGCGGGTTGTTTATCGGATTATCCCCGATATCTCTACTCAGTTTCTTGAATTACAAACTGGTAGCCTCGATTATATGGGACTTTCGCCGTTGCAGTTTGATCGACAGACGGATACTCCTGCATTTAGGCGATTATATAATAAATATAGTTATTTGAGTTTTGGTTATACCTATTTAGGCTACAATTTAAATCGGCCGATTTTTCAGGATAAGCGGGTTAGACAGGCCCTTTCTTATGCCATTAACAAACAGGAATTGATCGATGGAGTCCTGTTGGGCTATGGCAGCGTTGCAACTGGGCCGTACAAACCTGATACTTGGGTCTATAACTCTGATGTCCCAAAATATTCATATGATCCCGATAAAGCACGACAGCTTCTGGCGGACGCAGGTTGGCAGGATACTAATAATAACGGTATTCTGGATAAGAATGGCAAAGAGTTGACATTTACTATCGTTACTAATCAAGGGAATGATTTGCGTTCCAAAACCGGTGAAATTATCCAATATCGCTTCAAGGAGGTTGGTGTTGAAGTAAAACTGCGAATTATTGAGTGGGCGACATTTCTTAAGGAATTTATAAATCCGGGAAACTTTGACGCCACAATTTTGGGCTGGTCTGGCGGTCCGGAACCGGATCAGTATAATATCTGGCATTCCAGCAAGACGGGACCGCGCCAACTTAATTTTATCGGCTTCAAAAATGACGAAGTTGATACCTTGCTGGAAGAAGGTCGGCGGGTTTTTGATTTGCAGCAACGTAAGGCTTATTATGATCGCTTTCAGGAAATATTAGCAGAGGAGCAGCCCTATACCTTTTTGTATGTCGGGAAAGCTTTGCCGGCAGTTTCCAAGCGCTTTCGTGGTGTAAAAACAGCCCCCGCAGGAATCCGCTATAATTTCAATCAGTGGTTTGTGCCGCTGGTGGAACAAAAATATGCCAGGTAGTTTTTTATGCTGAGTTATGTCGTTAAACGTCTGTTATTGCTTGTCCCACTCATGTTAGGGATCACCTTGATCTCGTTTGGGGTAATTCATCTTGCGCCGGGAGAGCCGACTGATCTGCAGACGCAGCTCAATCCACAGGCGAGCTCTGAATTGCAAGAACGGTTGCGTTCTCAATACGGACTTGATCAGCCTCTTTATGTTCAGTATGGAAAATGGCTGTCACGCTTGGTACGTCTTGATTTTGGTGAATCCTTTGCGACTGATCGCAGACCGGTTCTGGATAAAGTGCTGGAACGGCTACCGGTCACCATATTGCTTAACCTGCTTTCGATTTTTCTGATCCTCTCCATATCGGTTCCGCTCGGGATTATCTCAGCTGTTCAGCGAAATTCAGGTTTTGATCGCACCACCACAATTCTGGTTTTTACCGGTTTTGCCATGCCATCGTTCTGGTTGGCGTTGTTGCTGATGGATTGGTTCGGTGTTCGTTTGGGTTTATTGCCGGTCTCTGGTTTGAAGTCTCTTGGCTATGAATATTTAAGCTGGGGAGGACAGTTGCTTGATCGGATCAGTCATTTGATCCTGCCGGTATTCGTTTCTGCAATTGGCGGTTTGGCAGGATTCTCTCGCTATATGCGCTCTAACATGCTTGAAGTGATTCGTCAGGATTATATTCTTACTGCCCGGGCTAAAGGGTTGTCGGAGCGAACAGTGATTTATAAACATGCCCTGCGCAATGCACTGCTGCCGGTCATTACTATTCTGGGTCTTTCAGTGCCGGGGCTTATTGGTGGAAGCGTAATTTTTGAAACAATTTTCGCTATTCCGGGAATGGGGAAACTTTTTTACGATGGTGTTATGATGCGCGACTACCCATTAATTATGGGTATTCTTGTAATGGGTGCTGTGTTGACATTGCTGGGGAATCTGTTGGCAGATATTTGTTATGCTTTGGCTGATCCACGTATTCGTCACAGTCACCAAGGTGAAAATTCAGCCTGATGGAAGTATTTAGGGGAAATAGGGGGTTCTATGCAAAT
>JAOZLQ010000066.1 GCA_029934755.1 Desulfuromusa sp.
ATCTGATTAAAAGTCAGATGCTCTACCAACTGAGCTACCGGCCCAAACAACGAAAAGACTTTATACGTGAATCACTTGGGTGCGTCAACCCTTTTCTTAGCCTTCTTCAGTAAATGGATTGCGACGAAAAAGTGTCTGGTCCCGTCGCGGTCCAACGGAAACAAGAACAACCGGACAACCGGCCCAAGCCTCTATTTTATCAACATAATCCTGAACTTGTTGTGGTAATTCAGCATAGTTTTCGAGAGAACAGATATCTTTTTGCCAACCGGCAACCTCTTCATAAACCGGGGTACACTCTTTCAGTACATCAAGATCCTGCGGAAAATCTTCCAGCAATTCATCTTTGTATCGATAAGCAGTACAAACTTTAACCGCCTCCAGCTCACTGAGAACATCCATTTTTGTCAGTGCAATCCCGGTGAGACCATTGGTACGAACAGCTTCACGCAAAGCAACAATATCGAGCCAGCCACAACGACGCGGACGACCCGTGGTTGCCCCGAACTCATTCCCAGCAGCACGTAATTGCTCACCCATTTCATCTTCCAACTCAGTCGGAAACGGTCCTTCACCAACACGAGTCACATAGGCTTTTGAGATGCCAATAACTTCATCAATCAAATGCGGGCCAATCCCTGCTCCGGTACAAGCCCCGCCGGCAATCGTTGAAGAAGAGGTGACAAAGGGATAAGTGCCATGATCAATATCCAGCAAACTTCCTTGTGCACCCTCAAACAGAATGTTATGACCTGCTTTGACTGCTTTGTCCAGAGTGAGGGACGCACGTCCCAGATAACCACGCAGACGCTCAGCATAGCCAAGATATTCCTCTATAATCGCCTCTTCAGATAGCGGCTGCTCTCCGAGAAACTGTTCAAGATAAAAATTCTTCTCCGGCAAGACCTCATGCAATTTACGCTTGAAAGTCTCTGGCTTAAGCAGATCAGCAAAACGGATACCACGCCGCCCGACCTTATCCTCATAAGTGGGTCCGATTCCCCGACCAGTAGTGCCAATCTTTTTGGCTCCCGCTTTTTGCTCCCGAGCAATGTCGATCTTTTTATGATAAGGCATGATCAGGTTAACAGCACCATCGACCATCAGCTGGCTATCATCTTTCAAATAACCCTTTTTTCTTAACCCATCAATTTCTTCGAGAAAAACCTTGGGATCGAGAACCACGCCGTTACCAATAATACAACGCTTTCCCTCATGCAAAATACCAGAGGGGATCAAGTGGAGAACCGTTTTCTCATCACCGATCACCAGGGTGTGTCCAGCATTATTTCCACCCTGATAGCGCACGACTTCTTGAGCGTACTCGGTATAAATATCGACAACCTTCCCCTTACCTTCATCGCCCCACTGGGCACCGACGATAACTACGTTGGCCATATCTTTATTATGCTCCTGTTACGCCGACAACTTGATGCCATCGACTAATTAAATAGATAGTTACAACTCAAAATCATTTTGGTTCAGTTGCTGCCAGGAAACCTGTTTTTTATTCCCATCCAGCAATGAAATTATTTCAACGTCTCGCTCTTCTCCAGCCACAACAGCCATAAAGCGATAGTTCATTTTCTTGGCATATTCTAGAGCATCCACTTGGGTGCGATCAAGGATATCACGCGCCACAGAATATCCCTGTTTACGCAATTGGCAAGCTAATTTCTGTGCTATTCGCAAGTTTTCACCAGTCGAAAAAATCAGCAGGTCGCAACTTGGGACAACCCGTTGATCTAACACTTTATCTAAAGCAAACAGCAGATGCAACAAACTGAAGGTAAATCCAGTCGATGGGGCAGAAAAACCATATTTTTCTGTCAGATTATTATAACGTCCACCACTGCAAACAGTATGGCCGATCCCTGATAGAAACCCTTGGAATGTAATTCCAGTATGATAATTCAGCCCACGCAACTCACCGAGATCAATAGTAACGTGATCTAGAACACCGTACACATCGAGAACATCCAAAACCTGATTCAAGCTATCCAAAGCCCTACGAGAACGTTCGTTGCTGACTGTTTTTTCAGCTTGTTGTAAAACTTCCCGGCCGCCATAAAGACGTGGCAGAGCGAGTATTTCTTCACAAGCACCATCAGCCAATTCACTCTGTTCTAGTAATCCCTTTAGTTCAGAACTGTCTTTGCGTAAAATAGCATCGGCAACCTGTTCGGCCAAACGAACATCTAACGGTAACCCATCCATAACCCCACGAAAGAACTCAACCTGACCAATATCAATGGTAAATTCCTGCGCACCAACTGCAGTCAAAGATTCGACCGCCATGGCAATCATTTCGGCATCTGCTTCGGGACCGTCCAGGCCGATCAGCTCAACCCCGGATTGAAAGATATCCCGGTCTTTACCGGCTTGTTGCTCGGTGTGACGCAAGACTCGACCACTATAACAAAGTCTCAGCGGCAATGGCAGCTCACTCATGCGCGTTGCAGCAATTCGAGCAATTTGTGGTGTCATATCAGGAGGAAATGCAAGCAAACGACCGCTCTGGCGATCATCAAAACGAAAAGTTCGCTCTCGCAGCCCCTCACCAAACCCTCGTTCCAATACATCCAGATATTCCAACTGCGGCGTTATAACTGGACGGAAACCCCAGGCTGTATAGACCTGTTGTAGTTGCTGCTGTAGATATTCCACCTTAGCGGCTTTCAGTGGCAAAAAATCCCGTACACCCTTAGGCAGATCAGTTTCCGGAAGCGAATCAGAAAAACGCATTCATTTATCTCCACTCTGGCAGAGAGGATTCTCTCCAAACAGAGGTCTAAAAATTTAAGTTATTTCAGCAGGGATAGCAGGTGTTTTTTCTCCACAGTCGAACGAGGTAATTTAGCAACAGTTATGATGCCATGTCAAGAATTGGGCTTCCCAAATCCACCGATTCAACTGCGAATAAGTGGCATTTTACACAAGCCATAATAACCGTTATTTTGTTTGCCCGCGCAAATATTCGATCAATGCTCGTACAGCGAACCCGGTGCCACCTTTGGGTTGGCCTGCCTTTCCCTGTTCTGCCCAGGCCATACCTGCGATATCCAAGTGAGCCCATCTGTATTTATCAGCGAACTGCTGTAAAAAAGCTGCGGCGGTGATTGTTCCAGCGGCCCTGCCACCGGTATTTTTTACATCAGCAAAGTCGCTTTTGATCAGTTCGGTATACTCTTCCCAAAGTGGCAGTTGCCAGAACCTTTCACCACTACGTTCTCCAGCCTTAAGCAATTCACGAATAAGCCCATCATTGTTACCAAGAACTGCAGCAGCCTGATTGCCCAGAGCAATAATACAAGCTCCGGTCAGGGTCGCCAAATCAATCACCACACGCGGCTGGTAACGACCAACATAGGTCAGGGCATCAGCCAAGATCAGCCGCCCCTCAGCATCAGTATTCAAAACCTCAATGGTTTTCCCGGACAGTGAAGTCAAAATATCACCAGGTCGAATTGCTGTCCCCGAAGGCATATTCTCTACCGCGGGAACGACCGCTATCAGGTTAATCGGCAGTTTCATCTTTGCGGCGGCCTGCATAGTACCGAGTACAGCAGCAGCCCCCCCCATATCCATTTTCATCTCATCCATTTTTTCAGCTGGTTTCAGAGAAATACCACCAGCATCAAAAGTAACTCCCTTGCCAACTAAGGCGATTGGCTTATCAGCTTCATTTCCACCCTGATATTTCAGCACAATCAGGTACGGCTCCTGCTCGCTTCCTTGAGCAACACCGAGCATAGCGCCAAAACCTTGCCGTTCCAGTTCACGGCGATCGAGTAAGTTGGCTTGGATCCCAACCTTTTCGGCCATAGCAACCGCTTGCATTGCCATATATTTGGGAGACTTTAAATTCCCCGGCGCATTCACCAGATCACGGGCAAAACAAACTCCCGAAACAATTGCTTCTGCTGCCGCAACAGCAGACTTTGCGGTGGCAGTATTTTCTGGTGTAGAAATAAGCAAATCAACATGACCCACAACAACCGGCCGACCAGCGTCCACTTTAGGTAGATAGCGATCATAACGATAATCTGCCAGAAGAATACCTTCAGTAATGACCTGAATCCGTTCATCAAGAGCGGTTTTTTTAATCGGTAATTGTGGCAAAACCAAAAGAAAGTTCCCCAGTTGTTTTTCAGTTAAAAATTTAACGGTGCTGCTGGTTATCTGCCGCAGAGAACGAAGTGAAAAAGCAGGCTCCTTCCCCAGACCAACCAACAATATCCGCTCAGCAAGGCTCTGTGAACCGTTATGCAGCAATAGGAATTGTCCTCTTCTCCCGGCAAACTCCTTGCTTTGAATCGCCCGACTAAAAGCCCCTCCGACTTGTTGATCAAGCTGTAGCAGTTGTTCCTCTTTATATTTCCCTTCAAAAACACCCAGTACCAGACAAAGTGTTTTTTGCTCCAGAGCATTCCCTTTTTTGACTGTAATCTTCATATAACTCACCTTTTGTTCTCTGTTAATTTATCCAGTGCAGCCGCAACCTTCTGAGTTGCAGCATCGACTGTTTCCAGCTCAATTACAATTCTTTGTTCCGGCAGTGTATGCAGATAAAGAGGATCATAGTAACGAACCATCAGCTCTCGCACCAATTTATCCCACTGTCCTGAATTCAACAATTCGAGAAACTCAGCAACAACCTTGCTCCCCAGCCTTTCCTTTAAAGCGTTGATTGGTTTCTTAAACTGTTCCCGCAATTGATCGAGAGCGGGATAATCTTCCAGAATGATTTGGGTACGGATATCCAGTGAAGCAGTCAGCCAAAGGCTGGGCTGTACCTGCATTGCTTGATGAAATAATTTTGGCACCATCAAGCGACCGATATGCAGACTCTCCCCTTCTGTGACCAAGTATGGTTGATCTCTTAGTTGCTCCAGCCGATCCCAAAGTAGCGCATCAAACTTTTTTTGTGAGGGTTGCTGTTCCAACCCCAACCCCCCAAAAGCACTGCCACGATGGTTTGCCAGCCCTTCTAAATCAACCACTGGATAACCCATTTCCTCCAATTGTTGCAGAATTCTAGTTTTTCCCACCCCGGTCAATCCACGCAGTACAAAAATAGGTGGCCATTGCTGTTGCTCAAAATCATCAAGCACCTTACGCCGAAATCCTTTGTGCCCCCCGAGTAGCTGTCGAGCTGGAATCCCTGCCAAGTTCATGAATGAAGTCATCGCCAGGGATCGCATTCCGCCCCGCCAGCAAAAAACAATCACCGGGCCAGGATGATCCCTCCGAAAATTTTCAACTTGTTCCATCAAGATGGGAATTTTCGGTGCAACCAGTTCAACACCACGTTTCCGGGCATCCTTTTTCCCCTGCTGTTTAAATAGGGTTCCAACCTCAACCCGTTCCTCATTGCTAAAAATAGGAACGTTGACCGCACCGGGAATCGTTGCTTCTGCAAATTCCGCAGGAGTCCTGACATCAATTAACAAAGCACCTTTATGCTTTTGTTCCAAAGCTTTTTTCAGTTCAATTGTTTCCCGCATCTGCAATTCCAATTTTTTCGTTTCAGCCATCAGAGAGGGGCTATCCCACATCAACAGCTGATGGTTCTACACCAATAGTCAAACCGACACAATAGAATGAAAGAAAAAGAGTAAAAAACAGGTTGACCTAACATCTTAAGTCCGTTATGTTCTGCAACCGTTGTCGCGGGATGGAGCAGTCTGGTAGCTCGTCGGGCTCATAACCCGAAGGTCGGAGGTTCAAATCCTTCTCCCGCAACCAAAAAAAATCAAGGAGATCGCCTTCAAGCGGTCTCCTTTTTTGTTTTTAAGTACGAACTAAATAGCAATCTTCACCCACAAAAGACTATGGGAGTTCAAAACCGCAAAACAAACCTGCTTTCATCTGGCCTCTCTTTTTAGAATTTTTCATGTTATTTCATAAAAAGTGACTTGAATGCAATCATCAGATGTTGAAATTCTCAATCGATGTTAAAGTCAACCCGGAGATTAACCATGACAAAAAGTAATTTTATTTTAATTGGCATGCCCGGTGCTGGCAAAAGCACTATTGGGGTCATTCTCGCCAAACGAATCGGATTTCATTTTATTGATACAGATCTGGTCATTCAGGCGCAGGAAAAATGCCGTTTACAACAGATTATCGACACGCAAGGGCTGAAAAAATTTCGTGGGATTGAGGAACAGATACTCTTGAATCTTCATACGGAACACAGCATTATTGCCACTGGCGGATCGGTGGTTTACAGTGAGAAAGGGCTCAGGGCACTTGGTAACAACGGTTATCAAATTTATCTTCAGGCCAACCTTTCTACATTGCAGCAACGGATTGCCGATATGGGACAGCGTGGCCTGGTCATGGACAAAGGACAAACCTTTGAGCAACTTTATCAGGAACGTACACCTCTTTACGATAAATTTGCCGATTTAACCATTTCCGTTCAAGATATAAACGCCGAACAAGTTGCCGCAAACATTGAAAAAGAGATTGACCGCCGCTGGCCGGCACTTTCATTCTGACCACACATTGCAGATCAATTGCCTAATCATTGAAATTCTCTGAACCTACAGCAAAAAATAGGGTACAATGCCTTAATTGTAGTCAATAGAGCCTCTTACAAAAGTCGTCATCCTCGTGAAAATGGGGATCCAGTTTTTAGACGAACTCAGCAAATCGCTGGATTCCCGCCTGCGCGGGAATGACGGTTACTCGAAGTTAAAGGGTTTTGCAAGTGCCTCAATAAATAGTTCATAAATGAAAAGTCTTTTTGGGGAAAACTTATGAGTCCAGACCAGCTTGATGATTTATTACAGAAAGGGATTGAGGCCGCAGAAAAAGGCTATATCCATTCTGCCCAGGTCTTTCTTGGGCAAGTCGCCGAACATCGGAAAACACCAGAACTTCACAGCTATTTAGCTTATTGTTTAGCTAAAGGCCAAGGGAGAATGCATTCTGCTGCAAAAATCTGTCGTGAATCGATCAAACGCGAACCAAACAATTCACTTCATTATCTGATTCTGGGACGGATACTGCTACTCTCCAGAGATAAGGGAAAAGCAATCGATGCATTTCGTCGGGGACTTCGAACCAGCCCAAACCCTTTGATTATTAATGAATTAAAAAATCTTGGTTTACGTAAACCCGCCGTTTTAAAAAGTCTCAAACGAAACCACCCGATTAACCGGGCATTGGGGAAAGTATTTGGTTTTATCGGGTTCAGATAATTTCCGGAACTCTGGGCTGCTATGTTTAGATTTTTCATGTTACTGGTAATATTACTGAGTTGGTCTTTCCTGAGTCCATCTTTCCTCTTTGCTCAAGATTCGCGCAGCAACAAAACACTTATTGTGGGCACAAAAATAGCCCCGCCCTTTGCCATGAAAGCAGAAGATGGCCATTGGGAGGGAATAAGTATCGAACTTTGGGACAGAATTGCCCAAAAGCTGGATATCAATTATGAATGGCAGGAACATAACCTAAAATCCTTGTTGAGTGGCATCAGTGATACATCTCTGGATGCTGGGATTGCTGCGATTACGATTACTTCTGAACGTGAAAAACACTTCGATTTCAGCCACTCCTATTACTCAACTGGTCTGAGTATTGCTGTACCAACAGATACAAATAACGGTTGGTTGAATGTATTAAAAGGAATCTTTTCAAAACGAATGCTCATTATCGTTTTGATGCTTGCAGCGGTGCTTTTCTTGGTCGGTACGCTAGCATGGTTTCTTGAACGAAAAAAAAATCCAGAACACTTTAGCCCTCATCCACTTGCAGGGATAGCAGATGGCTTTTGGTGGGCTGCTGTCACCATGACCACGGTTGGCTATGGTGATATGGCGCCAAAGAGTCTAGGAGGACGAATTGTTGCGCTCTTTTGGATGTTTTCCTCACTGCTCCTGTTATCCGGTATCATTGCAGGAATTGCTACGACGCTTACCCTGAGCAAGATTCAGCCACTCATCTCTGGGCCAGAAGATTTAGCCAGAGTTCGAGTTGCCAGTATAGATAAATCTACAAGTGCCTATTACCTGAAAGACCACCATATAAAAAGTCGTTACTATGCTTCGGTCTTAAATGGATTGGATGCAATCAAACAGGGCAAGGTTAATGCTATGGTCTATGATGCCCCACTCTTGGTTCACCTGATCAAAAATCATTTTGAGGGGGATTTAGAAGTTCTGCAGAGCCGCTTTGAACTTCAAGATTATGGAATTGCTTTTCCTGAAAATAGTAATTTGAGGGAATCGGTTAATCGCGTTATGTTGGATATTATCCACGAACCGGAGTGGCAGGACATACTGAAAACATATCTCGGTGATTAGGTGGAACATCCGGGGATGTGCCTTCAGGCCTGTCCCCGGAAAACTGGTAAACAAAATATGAATTCAATTTCCAATCAGCCATAATGAGCAAGGAAACGATCCAGTTCATTGGCAAACTTCTGTTTATCCTTAGCACTGTAAGCAGTTGGCCCCCCAGTCTCAACGCCACTGCTACGTAAATCATCCATAAAATTGCGCACCGACAATCGCTCGCGAATATTATCCTCACTAAAAAATATACCGCGTGGATCCAACGCGTGGCCACCTTTGCCAATCGTCTCAGCTGCCAAAGGAATATCTGCTGTCACAACCAGATCCCCCTTCTCCAATAACCGGATAATTTCCTGATCTGCGACATCAGCTCCCGCCCCAACCTGAATTGAGCAAATCCAACGTGAAGCAGGATGTCCCAGTGAACGGTTGGCAACTAGAGTCAATATAAGCTTTTTTCGATCTGCAACCCGATAAAGCAGCTCCTTAATCGCCCGGGGGCAAGCATCAGCATCAATCCAAATTTTCACTTATGACCTCTTTTTTTGGTTAGCTATATCGCGGGGCTATCATTCTTTTATTTTTTTCTAATCTGTGTTTAAATATACCTCAATGATCCACCGACAGGAGGAAAGACCATGGGAAACCACTATATCATGACCGCATTCGGCAAAGACCGTGCTGGAATTGTTGCCGATGTAACTCGACTACTTTACGAAAATGACTGTAACCTAGAAGACACAACCATGTCGACGTTAGCAGATGAGTTCGCCTTGAATCTGCTGTTTTCAAGTCAATCACCAAATATTGAGGAACAACTCACCAAAGAATGTCGGCGTCTGGAGCTGGATAAGAACATTTCTGCCTTCGTGCGACCACTGCAGCCACAACAGAATAAAAAGCAGCAAAGCTATAAAACTTGTACCCTGCATATCGAAGGGTTGGATCAGGCGGGTATCGTTTATAAAACCAGTCAATTTTTAGCCGATCACCAGCTTAATATTGTACAGCTTGATTCCACAGCCAGCGCATCGCCACAAAGTGGGGCAACAATCTATACGATGTCAATCCACATTCAGGTACCGGAAGAAATACTTTTTGATCAACTGGAAGAAGAATTATCCGCTGTTGCTGATGAATTGAATGTTGATATCACCATCGCACGTTAAACTTGATCGCATGTAAAATGCCAAAAGGGCTGCGACTATATGAGTACAGCCCTTTCATATTATGTCTTAAATGCTTAACAACCAATAAAATTAATCATCTGGATAAAAACTATGCTCCACAGAAGCGCCCTTGTTGCTTGCTTACTTATCTTTTTCAGTTTTATTTTTGCAACTAGCAATAGTATTGCGGCACCAGACACTGTTCACACACTCAACCCGAGTGAATCGAAAAAAAAGGTGCTGACTTTGGGGCAGGCAACTATTCTGGGAGTCGTAGAGGGTTTAACAGAATACCTGCCTGTCAGCTCCACCGGTCACTTGCTATTAGCAGAGAGAATTTTGGACATAGGTGGCAACCAATCTGCTTCAGCCGAACAAAAAGCACGGACCAAGGAAGCAACCGATGCATACACTATCTGTATTCAGATCGGTGCCATCATTGCGGTATTGGGGTTATATTTCCGCAGAGTTAAACAGATGCTGCGTGGTCTGTTCGGAAAAGATGCCGAAGGGCGACATCTGTTAATCAATGTTATTGCCGGTTTTGTTCCTGCGGCAATCATCGGGCTACTTTTCAACAAATTGATCAAATCCTATCTGTTTGGCACTTGGCCGGTCATTGTGGCATGGTTTGTTGGTGGGGTGGCAATTCTCGTGGTGAATCGGTGGAATCAAAGAAAAGGTGGTCGGATTGCCCACAGCGGTGGTTCGATTATCGACCTCTCCTGGCAAATGGCTCTTGTCATCGGCGTGATTCAGTGTATCGCCATGTGGCCCGGAGTCAGTCGCAGCCTGGTGACTATTGTCGGTGGCCTGCTAGTTGGGTTGTCCCTGTCAGCGGCAGTAGAATTCAGTTTTTTACTCGGCTTGATTACTCTTAGTGCTGCCACAGGTTACGATGCTTTGAAACATGGTCAGGTCATGTTACAGACCTTTGATGTGTTATCTCTTGCTGTCGGTGTCATCTTTGCTTTTATTTCAGCTATCCTTTCGGTCAAGTGGATGGTCGGCTACTTGAACCGCCACGGTTTGGCTATCTTCGGTTATTACCGGGTTGCATTAGCACTGGTTGCAGGAACATTATTGATGACCGGAATATTGTGATCAATCCACAAAACTTGATGTCTTGGACACACTATGAAAATTCTGTTTCTTCACGGGCTTGAATCGGGGCCACATGGCAGCAAATATCAAGCACTCAAAGAAATTTTTGATGAAGTTATTGCACCAGACTGTTCCGGGATAAAAGATGAAATTGAACGTCTGAAAATTATTCAAAGAGAAATCCGTCATGAAGATGGACAATTTCTTGTTGTCGGTTCAAGCATGGGCGGTCTGATGGCACTATTGCTACAAAAGGCACAGCCGGAACGGGTTGCTGGACTGGTTCTCTGTGCTCCAGCAATCCATCGCCCGGCTGCTGGAAAGCTTGATCTGAATAATCTCCCCCCAACAATTGTTATTCACGGAACCCGTGACGATGTGGTGCCAGTGGAGGCCAGCCAGCCCTTTGGGAATCGTCTGATAAAAGTTGACGATGACCATCGCCTGAGCAACAGTAAAAAGGAAATTCTACAAGCGGTCTTTGATATAAAATTGGGACTTCTAAACTACAAAAAAAAATGAGGATTCGGTCAATTTGACAAGGGAATAGAAATCACCGACTCAGGATAAAATCTGATAAGGAGCTGTCGTATAACTGCGAAATTGCAAGGTGTCATGAACATTCAACAAGGCTTCAATTCGATCACGATTAACGGGATGAGAAACCCGCCCTAAAACTTCTGCTTCGGCACACCATTCTACACCGGGGGTTTCATCGCTCGGAGTTAATTCGCCAGAAGCATAGTGGGCAGAAAAACAGAAAATAAGTGTCGCGGGAAAAGAAACTTTGGACCAGACAACT
>JAOZLQ010000003.1 GCA_029934755.1 Desulfuromusa sp.
TCATCAAGATGTTGCAAGACCTCAAACAGGTAAGTTTCATGATCAAGGTTGGTGTGCAAAGCTTGATGCATAGCTGGCAGTGTGTCGCAGTTGATGACTGCTACCGGACCATGGATCTCCGCAATAAATCCAATGGGGGTCTGGCTTATTTTCTTCTCGTGTGGCGTTTTCAACATATGTTTAAGTATATAACTAAAAATCAAAAATTCTATTCCGCGCTAACAGTTTCCTGCCATTATTGTTGGGTTTCCTTTTACTGCTTTGTGGTAACAATGTGGTCATGTCTGTGGTTGATGCGAAGGAATTATATGTCTTCTGCCAAAAAGTCTTGAACCAAACAGGCGACTGTGATAAAAGCTATTGTTTCGTCTGGAGCCGTGGGGGTTTCAGACATATCCTTGTTCCGGGTTGGTCCGGGGCTGTTAATCCTAGAGGAGATCCATTGATGAGAAATTACGAATCACTCTACATTATCCATCCAGAGGTTGTCGGCGATGAGTTGACTGCTATGGTGGAAAAATTCCAGAAGGTTCTCACCGATCAAGCGGCTGAGATCCACAAACTGGACAACTGGGGTGTCCGCAAATTGGCGTACCCGATCAAAAAGGTTGAGCGTGGCAACTATGTACAGACTCTTTTCTGTGCTGAGCCAGAAGTGATTGCTGAATTTGAGCGTCGTCTTCGTCTTGATGAGAAAATTCTTCGTTTTTTGACTGTCCGTTTTGACGAAGAGTTTCCTGCCATTGTCGTAGAAGAACCTGCTGCCGAAGTCGTAGAAGAACCTGCTGCCGAAGTCGTAGAAGAACCCGCTGCCGAAGAAAAATCAGACAGCGAAGATACTGCGCCAGTTCAGGAAGAAAAATAATTATAAAACAATTGAGTTGCTATCCATAGAAATTTGGGTGGCCACAAATTTAGGAGATTTTTATGGCTTACGAAAGACCATCCCGTCCATCTTCAGCACCTCCACGGCGTCGTTTTGGCCGGCGCAAAGTTTGTCGCTATTGTGCAGATAAAAAACAGAAGATTGACTATAAAGATGTTAATAATCTTAAATACTATCTGTCTGAGCGCGGTAAAATTGTTCCCCGACGGATTTCTGGGACGTGTGCAGCGCACCAACGACAAATTGCTGAAGCAATTAAAAATGCCCGGCAGATTGCACTTCTACCCTATACTGCATCGCACTCTCTTTAAGTTGGGGTACTGTTAATATAAAGATGAAAGGGCAGTCGGCACTTTTTACTGCAGCTGGAATTGGAGTCACTCTTCTCTGTTTGCTTGGGATCAGTTGGATTGGGCCATCAGGTGCTTTTCTTAACCTTTTGACCCCTCTGGCTGCTGCATACTTGAGTATGCGGTTTGGGTTGCGGGCAGGAGTAGTTGTTGTCGTTGTAACAAGTGCTTTGTTGATGCAGTTGGCAACAACATATACTTTGGCTGCTTATTTAGGGATCTTTGGTGTTGGTTCCCTGTTATTGCCGTTATTTTTACGGCAGAGATTGCCTTGGGATCGGGCAGTATTATACACCACTGTCGGTTCGGCAGTTGCAACAGCATTGATGATTTTGCTTACTGTTGTCACTAGCGAAATTAGTATCCAGACCCTGATTGACCAAATGATTCTGGCTGAAGTTGATCAAGCGATGCAGATTTATCGTGATACTGGCTTCAGTGAATCGCAATTGCAGGATATGCAACAAGTTGTTGATGGCTTGGCTAAGTTTATTGGTCAAAGTTTTTACGGTCTCTACTTGGCTTCATTGCTGGTAATTCAGGTATTTTGTCTGTTATTATTACAGCGGTTCAAGGGCGATCGGTATCAGATTGCTGGAATCCCATTCTCCCGTTGGCGGTTGCCTTCCGGGTTGATTTGGATATTGATTGCGGCGGGTTTTTTATTGATCCTGCCGGTTGAAGTTGTTTCGTTAATAGGGCGAAATTTGTTGGTTATTTTGTTGCCCCTCTATTTTTTGCAGGGGATGGCTGTCGTCAACAGTTTTTTGCAACAAAAGCCCTATCCACCACTGGTAAAAGTTTTGATCTATCTGCTTTTGTTGATACTCAATCCTTTACCAATAATTATTACCTGTGCCGGTGTCTTTGATCTGTGGATCGATTTTCGCCGTCCCAGGAAAAAGAAAATATAAACTCGATCCAATATGGAGGAGAGACATGAATACCAGTATTATTTTAAAAGAAAATATCGATGGTCTTGGGACCATTGGCGATGTGGTGTCCGTCAAGGCTGGTTATGCCAGAAATTACTTAGTTCCTAAGGGACTGGCAGCCACGGCTAATGAGCGTAATGTCAAGGAACTTGACCATCAGAAACGTCAACTGGCGCGTAAGTTAGAAAAAGTGACCAAGGATGCTGAAGGTGTTAAAGCTCGGATTGAAAAAGTCCTCTGTTCCTTTACTCAGCGTGCCAGTGAAGAAGGTAAGCTGTTTGGTTCAGTGACATCGATGGATCTTGAAACTAAGCTTCAGGAGGCTGGTGTTGAAATTGATCGCAAGAAGATCCAGCTTGGTGAATCTATCAAGACTCTCGGTGAGCATGTTGTCCCAGTCAAATTGGACGCCGGGGTTGTTGCTGAGTTGAAAGTTGTGATCAGCGCAGAAGAAGTCTAATCAAGAGTATTTTGATAGTGTGATTGTTTGTTGAAATTAAAGGGCGGCAGATTTAAAATCTGCCGCCCTTTTTTGTTTGTATCCCCTCTATGCGTAATAATCGAGTGCAGCTTGAACCGCAACTCCGCTGTTAATATTTGCACCTGCCCCAGTGAGAATTGAATCTAAAGCTCCCAGAAAGAGCAGAACGTTGGTTTTGTTGCTGGCATGCCCCATCAGACCAATCCGCCATGCTTTTCCTGCTAAAGCTCCCAATCCTGCTCCAATTTCCAGATTATAGTCCTGAAGCAATTTGTTGCGCACCGTTGCATCATCAACCCCTTCGGGGATAGTTACAGTATTGAGTTGAGGCAATCGCTCATTTTCTTTGGCTATGAATTTCAGACCCATAGCTTCAATTCCGTTACGTAGCGCCTGATGGTTTTTTTGATGTCTTTCCCATGCAGTTTCAAGACCTTCTTCCTGCAGAATGACCAATGCTTCGTGGAGAGCGTAGAGGGCATTGATAGGGGCAGTATGATGATAAGCACGCTTGGCACCTTCGCCCCAATAGCCCATCACCAGATTGAGGTCTAAAAACCAACTTTGCACCGGATGTTTGCGCTGGGAAATTTTATCAACGGCGGCCTTGTTGAAACTAACTGGAGACAGTCCTGGAGTGCAAGATAGACATTTTTGTGACCCTGAGTAGATTGCGTCAATTCCCCATTCATCGACCAAAACGGGAATACCACCTAATGAAGTGACAGTATCAACTATAGTTAAACAATTATATCGATGGGCCAATTCAACCAGTAACTTTGCATCAGAGACTACGCCGGTTGATGTTTCTGCGTGGACAAAGGCCACGAGTTTGGCATCTGGGTTGGCTTTTAACGCATCTTCCAGTTTTGTCGGATTGACAGCTTGTCCCCACTCATCATCTACATGGATGACGATACCTCCACTGCGGACGACATTTTCTTTCATTCGTCCACCGAAAACCCCATTTTGACAGACAATCACTTTATCACCGGGTTCTACTAAATTGACAAAGCAGCACTCCATTCCGGCTGAACCTGGAGCAGAAATCGGCATAGTCATTTTATTTTTTGTCTGAAACGCGTATTGCAGCAGTTCTTTCATCTCATCCATCATGCGAACAAATTCAGGATCAAGGTGGCCGATGGTTGGGCGTGACATTGCTTCAAGAATACGCGGGTTGACGTCTGAAGGGCCGGGACCCATCAAAGTGCGCTGGGGTGGATGGAATGATGAAATCTTCATGGGAGCTCCTGAGGAAAAGTAAGGCTAATTGAAAATTATATTCAAATTACCTTATATCAGAAACTATGAATTATTTAAAATGGAATAATAACGGTTACATTCGTAACGATTAATTATGAAAAACTTATATATTGCTTGCAACTATAGTGTTTTTACAATATAGTTTATTGATGACTATTAATCTCCTGGCTGCACGTATTGTGAAAATTATATTGGTTCTTGTAACCCCATTTATTTTGCTTGCTTGTGATATGCAGACATATCCTGAACCGGAAAGCAGTCCGCAGCGTGAACTCTTGATTTATAGCGGCATGACAATGATTCAACCGCTGCAGGAGATCAGTGCGCTGATTGAGCAGGACGAACATTGTCGGATTAAAATTACCTATGGTGGATCAGGGCATATCTTGAAATCGGTGAAGGTTAATCAGATTGGAGATTTATTTTTCCCTGGTGATAAATCCTATATCGATGGATTACAAGAACAAGGGATTATCACTGAATCAGTACAGGTTGGTTACAATGAAGCTGGTTTTTTTGTGCAACCTGGAAACCCTAAGCAGATCACTTCTGACCTGAGACAACTTCAGAATAGGCAATTACATGTTGTTATTGGAAGCAGAAAAGCGGGTGCGATAGGGCGTGAAACTGAGAAAATTCTTCGGCAAGCGGGAATTTATCAGGAAGTCCTCAACAACGCTCTTTATCTGACGACGGATTCCAAAGGCCTAGCACAGGCAATAATGAAACAGGATGCGGATCTGGTTTTGAACTGGAAAGCAACCAATTATTTATCTGAGAATATTGGAAAAATGGAGTTTGTTGCTCTTCCTCCTGAGTATTCTGAAAGGCAATTACTGGTCATGGGCTTGTTGACATACAGTCAGCATCCGCAGCTTGCCAGGAAAATAATGCAACTGGCTGCATCGGAAGTTGGACAAAGTATTTTTCGAAAATACGGATTCCTAGATTGAAGATATTGATGCTACAGAATTTTAAAAAAAATATCATTGCTCAGATTATTTTGTTGCTCTGTCTTTTTATAATTAGCTTTGCCGGGCTCCGTTTCGGCCATGGAATGTTAAACGAGCGCCAAGATTATCTGCAAATGTTGTTGGAAAATGAGCAGGTTAAGATGGAACTCTCCCATATCCTGCAGAAGAAAATTCTGGCGATGAATGTTAAACTTCGTGAAATATCCACGGCAACCTCTATTTCTGAGTTTAGACGGACAGAGAATTCAATTACGATATTGCATGCTGAACTTATGGAAATACTAGTTGTTATTGATCGTGGTGGTATGCAGAAGATCAATAATTTGGTTAATTTTGGTTTTGAAGAGGCAGTTCCCCGAGAGCTGAAATATGAAAATTTTGGGAAGCAGAAAATTAATATCGAAATTCTTGAACTGAAAGCGAAGTTGATAGAATTGCAGGAAATTATTAAAGAATTTCAGCCGATCGTAGCGCAAAAAATATACGTACTGGAGGGAAGGGATCTTGTCCGGATTGCTGGAGCCATTCGTCGGGTCGACAATTACTACAAAGGGATCGAACCATTTTTCAAGCGGATGCTGGGCAATTCACATTTTCTCCATTCCCAAAGTCTTCAAGAGGTGGAACGTATTAAAAAAATAAATAGTCGATTCAGCCAAACCTATAGGCGAGTCGATTATACATCAACAGCGCTTGTAAGCCTTTTCATTGTCCTGATGGGGGCTTTAGTTCTGGTATCTAGTCGAAAAATCTTGTTGGAACGTCAACGATTTCAACAGCAACTTATAGAGACTAACGAAAACCTTGAAGCAACAATTCAAAGACGAACTTCAGCTCTTAAGAGTGAAGTTGTTGAACGCAAAGTTGCTGAAAGCAAGATTAAATCACAGGCCGATTTTTTACGCAAAGTTATTGAGTCTCTTTCTCACCCTTTTTATGTGATTGATGCTCATGATTATTCGATAATTCTGGCGAATTCTGTTGCTTTAGCACAGGGAGATGGGACGCAGAAAACCTGCTATTCACTGACCCATAAGCGGGATATCCCATGTGATAATGTCGAAATTCCTTGTCCGTTGCAGATTATGCACAAGACTGGAAAAGCGGTTGTCCTTGAGCGTATTCATCGGAATCAGCAGGGCGAAGTAACTTATTCTGAAGTTCATGGTTATCCAATCTTTGATAAAAATGGCGAATTGAGCCAGATGATTGAGTATTCATTGGATATTACAGATAAAAAGAAAGCTGAATCTGCCTTGAAGTTGGCGAATAATCAACTGGAGGTGAAAGTTAAAGAACGCACCAGCGCATTGGAGGAGCAGATCCTGCAACGCAAGCTAATGCAGCTAAAATTAATTAAGAGCGAACGTTATTTCAGAAGATTAATTGAAAATGTTTCCGATATTATTACCATCATTGATGCGGATGGAATTATTACCTATACCAGTCCTTCAGCTGTAAACCTTTTGGGGCATTCAGTAGAAAATATTATTGGTGGACACATTGCTGATCTTGTTATTGATGAAGATTTGAAACATATTGATATTCAGACTTTGTATGAGCAACACCACGGTGTTACACCGATGGAATATCGGATGATGGGGAAAACAGGTAAGCTTCATGTGATGGAATCAATTATCCAGAAATTTCAGCAAGATGGTGATTCGGACGGATATATCCTTTATTCACGCGATATCACAGTTCGAAAACAGGCAGAGGAAGAGACCCATAAACTTAAAATGGTGGTTGAACAATCTCCTAGCAGTGTTGTGATTACTGATACTGAGGGGACCATTGAATATGTTAATCCTGCATTTGAGGAGATAACAGGATACAGTTTTGCTGAAGCTGTTGGTTTAAATCCAAGAGTATTAAAGTCGGGGAATACACCGGAGTCAGCATTTATACAGCTTTGGAAAACCATTACTGCTGGTCGTGTGTGGCGTGGGGAGTTTATCAATCGAAAGAAAAACGGTGAACTCTACAATGAAAATGTATTGGTGCTTCCGATCAAAAATATCAAAGGAGAGATCACCAATTTTGTTGCAGTTAAAGAGAATGTCACCGAGTTAAAACGTGCCCGGAAGCATGCGGAACAAGCCAACCAAGCAAAATCCCACTTTCTTTCACAGATGAGTCACGAACTCAGAACTCCCTTGAATGCAATCAATGGTTTTTCACAACTGATGCTCAAGAGTAAAAAAAATCCATTGAATGAAAAGCAAAAAGGGATGACTGAGCAGATTCATACGGCCGGTCATCATCTGTTGCAATTGATCAATGAAGTTCTTGATCTGGCACGCATCGAATCGGGAGAATTTTCACTTTCCATTGAGCCGTTAGATCCGCATGTTGTCCTTGATACTTGTCTTGCTTTGACGAATCCTCTGGCGGAAGAGAAGTCGATCACCATCATTAATCAGTGTACAGGGAAAGAATTACCCCTGATAAGGGCCGATTTGACCCGAGTGAAGCAGATTATGCTTAATCTTTTGTCCAATGCTGTCAAATATAATAAGCCGGCAGGGACTGTGAAGATTAATGTTGAGGAAGATATTCCCGGGTTCTTGCGATTTATCGTTGAAGATAATGGTCTCGGTATTGCAAAAGATAAACAGAAGGATATTTTTACTCCATTTGCACGAGCAGTGGCTAATCCCGATGATATCGAAGGAACTGGAATCGGAATGACAATTACCAAGCAATTGGTCACTAAAATGAGTGGGGATATCGGTTTTGAAAGTGATTTAGGAGAAGGGAGTCGCTTTTGGTTTACTTTGCCCATAGCAGCAGCAAGTCAGATAGCAACAGCGACTGTCGAAATATCTGAGAACCCGAATGAATTAATTTTCCCAGAGGAAACAGATCAGCAGAAACTGATCCTTTATATTGAAGATAATCCGACAAACGTCACTTTTATGCAGGAATTTTTTACCGAACTAGAAGGGATGCGACTCGTTATCGCGACTACTGGAGAAAAAGGGCTCACCATGGCACTGGAAAACATCCCTGATTTGATCCTGATGGATCTCAATTTGCCCGGTATCGACGGATTTCAGGCCTATCGGCAGATAAAAGCAAACCCCAAAACAGAATTTGTACCGGTTGTTGCTGTCAGTGCCGATGCCATGGAGAAGACCATTAAACGGGTTCACAAAATGGGATTTGATGGTTATGTCCCAAAACCGGTTGATGTTGATCTGCTGCTTAAGATGATGACCGATGTTCTGGAGAAGTAATCAATGGATTTTGACTTAGATTTAACCGATTTGCTGATGACCAGTGCTTTAGCTGATATCCATGATGCTAAAATTTTGGTTGTTGATGATAATCCCTCAAATGTGGCTTTGCTTGAGGCGGTTCTGGAAGAAGAAGAGTATGAAAATATTTTTTCCACAACTGATCCGTTTCAGGTTCTTCCCCTGTATCAGAAGCATCGCTTTGATCTTATTTTGCTTGATATCCGGATGCCGGGAATGTCAGGGATCGAGGTGCTACAGCAACTCAGTAAAGTGACCAGAGACGAATATCTGCCGGTTATTGTGTTGACTGCTCAGACCGATCAAAATACTAGACAGCAGGCACTGGAGGCCGGTGCCAAGGATTTTATTACCAAACCATTTGAAGATTGGGAAGTCCTTCTGCGGATTGAGAATACCCTGCAAACCCGCTTGTTTTATACCCGTCAGGTTGTCAGAGCGGATCTTCTTGAAAATGAAGTTATTAAAAGAACAACAGAAATCCGTGAAACTCAGTTCGAGATAGTTCAATGCTTGGGGGCTGCTGGCGAGTTACGCGACAATGAAACCGGTGCCCATGTGAAGCGTATGAGCCATATTTGTAGTTTGTTGGCCAGTAAGCGTGGGTTAGGCAAAGATTTTTCGACGCTACTTCTTTATGCCAGTACCATGCATGATGTTGGAAAAATTGGGATCCCTGATAGTATTCTACTCAAGCCTGGAAAACTTAGTCACGAAGAATGGCTCGTGATGCAGCAGCACCCGAAAATTGGCGCTAAAATCATCGGGAATCATGATGCAAATATTATTGCTCTGGCGCGAGAAACCGCTCTTTATCACCATGAGAAATGGGACGGAACGGGTTATCCTCACGGAATTGCAGGCGCAAAGATTCCAGTTTCGGCACGAATTGCTGCAATTAGTGATGTTTTTGATGCATTGACTTCTGAACGTCCTTATAAAAAGGCATGGTCGGTTGAAAAAGCAGTAGCGGAGATTCAGAGTCAGTCTGGCAAGCACTTTGAACCAATTATGGTTGAGTTGTTCATAGAAAATTTATCAGAAATTATTGAAATCAAAGAGCGCTATCTTGATCTGGAAATTTATTAGGATAAGAGAAAAAACTGCGGGATAAATGAGTAAATAAAGGGGCTACTTATGCTGATAATGAAATGTCCAAAATGTGATAAATATATCAGTTCTGCACTGTTGGCTGAAATC
Source organism: Desulfuromusa sp. (assembly GCA_029934755.1). Classification (GTDB taxonomy): domain Bacteria; phylum Desulfobacterota; class Desulfuromonadia; order Desulfuromonadales; family Geopsychrobacteraceae; genus Desulfuromusa. The sequence continues at coordinate 9,353 of JAOZLQ010000003.1, forward strand.
ACTTCTATTAATTGTGAGCATTGCCATGCAACGGTTGCTGTGAATAATGTGCTGGTTTCTTCTAACGGTTTTACCTTTGATCGTAATGATCTGCTGAAAAGATTTTTCCGTTACCGAAAGTTGCTAGATGAGGTTATTGACGAACATAATTCTCTAACGGAAAACAGTAGTGCTTCTGCCATCAGTAAGCAAAGTGTTGAGCAATTTCTAGCTATCTTGCAGGGGATGATGACAGGTGCTCGGGATAATTTTCGTTATCAGTTTTTATCCCCCCTGTCGATTAAACTGAGTTACAGCCGACATGAATGCACCGGGACTTTTTTTGATCTGAGTACGGAAGGGGCCTGTATCGAAATTTCCGGATCCAATCCTCTTCCAAGGGTAAAGGGGGGAATGTCTATAGAGTTTATGTTGCCGGGTCATGAGGAAGTCATATCAGTAGATGGGGATATTTGCTGGACGCAAAAAGCAAAAAAGGGTGAACACGCCAAGCATAGCGTTGGTATTAACTTTCGGGGATTAGATCATTCGATCCATGCAAAGCTGTGGCAATTTATTTCTGGGGCCGCAAATGAAGTGCAAAAGTAATTGTTACAGGTCAAAGAGAGTTTTAGGAGCGGCTCACAGGAGAATGAGCCGCCCTTTTTTTATCTGTTGATCTAGCAGCCTGTCGGGCTATCAATGAACTGGCTGCAAATTCGTCCATTTGGCTCATATTTCAGCTCTTTTTTCGACCAATAGCTACGGCTATTACTCTCAAATGAGCCAAAATCTGATCTCAAATGGCAAAATTTTCGCTTCAGTCCAGATAGTCCGACAGACTGCTAGTTAGTAATTGATACCTGCTGGTTGAACGCTGCCAGGATCTGTTGCGTGACAGGGGGTAACTCCATAAACCATACCGCAGTTATCGCATCGGCCTTCCATAGTTTGCATGGTGAAGAGAGTCTCACAACTTATGCATTTAATCTCAGGAGGAACCGGCATCGCATAACTGCTGAATCCCATCTGTCTTAGTTTGTTAACAATTTGTTCTCCATTGCCAAAGCTTCCACTACAACCATCGTGCATTTTATACTCCTTGATGGCGTCGCAAAAAGTCCGACCTGCTGTGTTATAGAGTTCTTTCAAGATCTTGACATACTAACCGTATGCCTTCACTCTTGAAAAACACTACGCCTTGCAGGACGAAATTTTTGCATAGCCATCCACTAGATGTTTTCCAGGGTATCCCCGGTGCGAATTCTATTTCTCAGGGCGAGAAGTTTATTGTCCAATTCTTCCAATGAAACCAGATTTTTCCGTTCTGCTGCACTTGATTCAATGATCTTGTGAATACCGCCATTTTTAATGACCAGACGTCGATCACCCATCAATGCGAGAATTGGATCGTGGGTGGCCATCAAAATAATTTTTTCTTCTTTGATCAGCAGATCCAATGCTTTTTTTCGGTCGATCCCGGCATTTTCAATTTCATCAATCAAGGCAATGGGGGATTTGCTTAGAATCGCCATGTCGGCAATCATCAACGCTCGGGATTGTCCGCCACTCAAGGATGTGACCGGTGTATCGGGAGCAAATTGTTCCCCGGCCAGTTCGTTGGCCTGCTGCAGAATTTGAGCAACTTTTTCTTCCGGATCGGTAACCAGACGGCTTTCTGCATGCATGCGGATGAATTCTTCTGCTGACAGATCCATGACAAAGTTCATATTCTGGGATAATTGTGCAACCAGTTTGTGTTCGGTAGAAAAGCGCCACTTACTATCGGGGACCTGATTGTTGATGAGTATTTTTCTCTTGGTTGGAGTGTCACCTTGTGCGACCCATTCAATATCTGCCAAAAGTCGACTTTTACCCGAACCGGTTGGCCCGACGATGCAAATGACTTCTCCTGGCTTCAGGGTCAATTCAAGTTCTTCTGCATTGCCCGATTTATCATGACCACCAATGATTGTCAGGGCCTCAACCTTATCCATAGGATCGCTCAGAGCTAACATTCCCGTGAGAAAATCATCAAGGCTCTGGCACAATTGATCTTTACTTATCCCCAGATCTTCCAAATTATCGGGGTCAAGGTTGTCAAGGTAGTGTTGTAGACTGTTAGTGTCAGGTTTTACCACCAGGCCAAACGATGTCAAAAAATCTTCTATGTAGGGATGTTGCGTTAGAGTTTCTGTCATTGGTTTATGGAATAGTGCGGTATCCTTCATCAATTATATCTCCATTTTGCGGATATTACCGGTCTGATGTTCTTCACCGATCCGGGTTTCACCTAGACAGTAAGAGCAAAGTGCTGATGGCATGGAGAACCGCAGAACTTTTCCTTTTAGCGTTTCAATGTCCGATGCATCTTCAAACAGACTGGTGAGTTCAAATGCTCCCTGGCCGGTGATACCATTGACATTCATAATGATGGCACCTGGATTGACCTGCTTAACCCGCGAGGCAAAAACTTCCCGTTCGGCTTGAGAGACAATATCTCCTTTGGTAATGACAACAATATCTGCCGATTTCAACATCGGACCAATTTTTTTTGGTGTGCCAATTCCGCTGAGGTTGTCGATAACACAGACGGCGGTAATCTCTTTGATATGAGGAGAACATCGGTTACAAAGACCGGCACTTTCGCTGATCAGGTATTCACAACCATTTTCGTGACCCCAGGTGACGCATGATTCGATATTGCTGACAAAATAGTGATCAGGGCAAAGAGCTCCTGATAATCCCTTTTTGACCAACACGCCTTTTTTAGCGTAGAGCTTATCGTCATCGGTTAGAAGACAGTCAAATTTGACCACACCGATTTTTTTCTTTCGATCTTGCAGTGATTCAATCACTCTTAAAATCACCGATGTTTTTCCCGATGATGGTGGCCCAGATATAGTTAAAAAACGCATAATTTCACCTGTGTATTTTATTGTTGCCGTAGGGGCGCTGCTTGCTGCGCCCGCCTGTCAAAGATGGGCGCGGCAAGCAGCGCCCCTACGTAAATAACGTATAAAAATGTATGGACTGTCTATATAGCGTTCATTGAGTCTTCAAAGACCTTTGTTGTGTGCTTAATTAAGGTGCCGATATCATTCTGGTAGATATAGTCCCAGCCAATCCACTTCCATGGATGATCACCCTCAAGTTGATTATCAACTTCGGGGTGTACTGAAGGGAACAGCCCTTTTTGCGCCAGAATTTCTCCGACCGGTTTGCTGGAAAGGTATTCGGCAATCGGTTTGACCTTTTCCATACTATCCTGCTTGGTGAGCATGAAAATTGGGCTGACTACGGCACCGTCTTCGGGCCAGATGATCTCCAAACTCTTAACCATGCGTGCCATTTTGGTAAAAAAGTACGGCATGATGGTAACCAGAGGCTTTTCTTCTGCCACTCGCTTGGCATTTTTAACCATTTGTGACGGATGCATTGATTTCAGCATACAGCGGCCAAGTTTCTTGATCCCCTCATCACCATGTTCTTTATGCAGGGCAAGAAGGATGGCATTAAATAGGTCGAAATCACCAACGGGAAGGGCGACTTTTTGCTCGTATTCAGGTTTTAATAAATCAGACCAGCACCGCGGAATCGCTAGATCTCCAAGAACGTCATGGTTCACCATAAAAACTGCAGGGACCGCTGCAATAATTGAATAATCTTTTTTAGGATCTTTGATGTCAATACTAGCAAAATCGGGGTTAACCTGATCGCCAGTGATGTCAGTAAAAACGCCTTGATCCTTGAATTGACCGATAGTTCTCTGATCAAAAAAGGTTTCAAATCCGGCAGAGAGAAAGATATCTGGGAGGTCAGAGGCATTTTTGATCCCCTGGATATTCTCCTCAATCCAGTTTGCTCCAACTGAAGCGGCTTCAAGTTTGTAACTGACTGTATTACCAGTTTTCTGTGTGTAGTCTTCAATGAAAGCATCAAAGCCTTCCAGTAACGGTAGGCGAACCGGGCAAGGAAGCAGGCCAGATACATTGACTTGGCTGTCGGTTTTCTCCGTTGTCTTCATTGTGACGTCAACTTGATTCAGTTCTTCATCAATTTTATCCTGTAACAGACTGAGAAAATTATTCAGGTCATATTTTTTAGTTTGTGCTGCACGTTCCAGTTTCAGAAAAGCACCGACAGCATTGCGTTGTTTTTCATCTCTGAAATTATCGAAACCATTGGCAACAAAAACATCCAGAGTTTCTGGCCAGCGGTCGAGAACATCTTTAATAGTCATATCTTTATTTAATGCTATACTTGTGGTCGTCATGATTATTTCTCCTTATTTTTATCTGCTTACATGTCTATTTTGAGGCGAGTATAGGGGAAGCAGCGATTAGTTAAATTGATGCAAGTCAAGAAAAGCATAAATATGACTATTTTTGTCATTTTTTGATCTGCGTCAATTTTTTAGTCTTCTGTCTATGGCATTTTTCGGTTATAAAAAATAATCTTATTACCCAAACCAAAGGAGCACATTAAAATGAGTATGTTTTGTTTTCAATGTCAGGAAGCAGCAAGAAACACTGGCTGTGATGTCGTCGGTGTCTGTGGAAAAAAAGAAGATACTGCCAACTTGCAGGATCTGCTGGTTTTTACCCTGAAAGGGTTATCGGTTGTTGCCGATGAAGCTAAAAAACAGGGAAAACTGGATAAATCAATTGGTTTGTTTATTGCGCAGGGTTTGTTTGCGACTATTACCAACGCAAACTTTGACAATGCCCGTTTTGTCGCACTGATAAAGGAATCTATTTCTAAGCGTGATGGTTTGAAAACAGCCATTGGTTTCAGCAGTGATGCTGACGTTGTTAACTGGAATGGTTCAGAGGCTGATTTCGCTGCTAAAGCTGCGGAAGTTGGTGTTCTGTCACAACCAAATGAAGATGTTCGTTCTTTACGTGAACTACTGATTTATGGTTTGAAGGGGATGGCCGCCTACGCTGATCATGCTGCCATGCTTGGTTTTGAAAAATCTGAAGTCTACGATTTTATGGTGGATGCATTGGTGTCGACAACTCAGGATTTGAGTGTTGATGAGATGGTTGGTCTCGTCGTCAAGTGTGGTGAAGTTGCCGTGACTGCCATGGCTCTACTTGATGAAGCCAATACCACAACCTACGGTAACCCCGAAATCACCAAAGTCAACATTGGTGTGCGTGGTAACCCTGGCATCCTGATCTCCGGTCACGATTTGAAAGACATGGAAGAGTTGCTCAAACAGACAGCAGGTACTGGTGTTGATGTCTATACTCACTGTGAAATGTTGCCAGCTAACTATTATCCAGCGTTCAAAAAATATGATAACTTTGTCGGCAACTATGGCAATGCCTGGTGGCAGCAGGACAAAGAGTTTGCCTCTTTCAATGGTCCGATTCTGATGACCACTAACTGTATTACCCCAGTTAAGGATGCTTATAAAGATCGCATTTATACTACTGGTATGGCTGGTTGGCCTGGCGCTGTCCATATTGGTGATCGTGTCGAGGGTGGCAGCAAGGACTTTTCTGCACTGATTGAACAAGCAAAAACCTGTGCTTCCCCAATTGAGATTGAAACCGGTGAAATAGTTGGTGGTTTTGCTCATGCTCAGGTGATGGCATTGGCCGATAAGATCGTTGCTGCGGTTAAGTCTGGTGATCTGAAGCGGTTTGTGGTTATGGGCGGTTGCGATGGTCGACATAAATCTCGTAGCTATTTCACTGAAGTGGCAGAAGAATTGCCAAAGGACACCGTTATTCTAACGGCTGGTTGTGCCAAGTTCCGCTACAATAAACTTGATCTCGGTGATATCGGCGGGATTCCGCGGGTTCTGGATGCTGGGCAGTGTAACGATTCTTATTCTCTGGCCTATATTGCTCTGCAACTGAAGGAAGTCTTTGGTCTGGATGATATCAACGATCTACCGATTTCTTACGATCTTGCCTGGTATGAGCAAAAAGCTATCATCGTTCTGTTGGCTCTGCTTTATCTTGGCGTTAAAGGGATTCGCGTTGGACCAACCTTGCCAGCATTCCTTTCTCCGAATGTGCTTAAGGTTCTGGTTGAAAACTTCGATATTAAACCGATAGGTGAAGCGAAGGCTGATGTTGAAGCAATGATGGCTGGAAATTAACAGATATCATTATTGAACTATGTTAGTAAAAAATGGCGGGAGGTCGAATGATCTCCCGCCATTTTTTGTTCTGAATCTTTGAAACATTTATTGATGTTTTTATCGCTTATTGTCAAAATGCCGAAAATCAAATATCGACAATAACTATTTAGCGTAGAGGGTCATTGATATGTCATATGGAAAAAAAGAGGGAGTTCTCTATTTTGGAATACCTTCAGGCAGTTTGAATGAACAGGTTTTACGGTTACTGGCTAAATCGGGACGACCTTTAAAAAAAGGGCGTGAATACGAATTGATGGGACCGTACGATAAGGATGTTGTTTTCCGCGTGTTGGATCGTAAAGAGATGGCGCAGAAGGTCAGTGACGGTATCGTTGATTGTGGTATTACCGGGAAAGACTATATTTTTGAGGCGGGTCGTGAGAAGGAAGTTGAAGTATTGGGAGATTTTATCTTCTCCAAATATACTAATCAGCCTTCCCGATTGGTTCTAGCAACTCGATCAGGTCTTGGCATCGAAACCCCTGAAGACTGTAAGGGAAAGGTTATTGCCACCGAACTGCCGAATTTAACCAAACGGCGGATGGCGGAACTTTATGGAATTGAAGATATCCAAATTTTGCATAGTGAAGGTAAAACTGAGGCAAAAGTGAATATGGGGGAATGCGATGCTTTTACCGATATTACGGAAACTGGTGCCACGTTAAAGGCAAACGGAAATATTATTGTGGCCGAGCTGTTTACCTCTAATCCCCAACTAATTGCCAATACTGAAGCTCTTAAAGACCCTGCCAAATTGGAAAAAATGGAAGATATCCGCATGTGTATCGATGCAGTTCTGCAGGCAGAGCGAGAGCCGGTTTTTATGGTATTTATGGATGTGCCTACAGCGTCACTCTCTGAGGTGGAAAAAATGCTACCGTCGGTAGTTTCTCCAACGGTGAGCCCAGTTATTGATGAAACATGGTGCAGCGTTTCTGCGGTTATTAGAGAGTCAGAACTGAATATTCTTGCACCGAAATTGTTACGTCTTGGAGTTGACGGGATTGTGCCGATTCCGGCACCGAAGGTTTTTACTCAAGACATGGTGAAACCTAACCGTTTTTGATGGTATTTTCAACGGAGAGGCGCAGAGAAAAGATTCAGCTTCTTTTGTCTTTGATTTGAAATTAAGGTCAAATATTGATTCTTGAATTTCTCTGTTCTCTCTGCCTCTCCGTTAATTTTTTTTGGGAGATCGTGATGGATAAAAAAATGTTAGAAGAAGGAACAAAGCTGCTGATTGATTTTGAAAAACGTGGTGGCTTGATTCCGGCAGTCGTGCAGGATATTGTTGATGGGCGGATTCTGATGCTTGCATATGTCAATCCTGAAGCACTCAAAACAACTCTGGATAAGGGGATGGCAACATTCTGGTCAACTTCACGCAATGAATTGTGGACTAAAGGGGAAACCTCTGGAGATTTTTTAAAAATTATCGAAATTATGACTGATTGTGATCAGGATGCGCTGGTCTATCGGGTTGAACCACAGGGTGGCGGAGCCTGTCATACAAAAGATCCTGACACCGGTAAGACACGTGCCAGTTGTTTCTACCGTAAATTTGAATTGCCTGGTGAACAATTGGTTCATATAAAGTAACAAACTGAATTTATTGAAAAAATTAAAAAGGCGGAAGGTTTTTGACCTTCCGCCTTTTTAATTGAGCGCGACTCTGATATTCTGCATCACTTATTTAATTCAGGAGTTGTTATGGACGAAAATCATGGCCATCGTTTGCCCCCGCAAAACCTTGAAGCTGAAATGTCGGTGCTTGGCGGGGTGTTGTTGGAAAACGAAGCACTAAACCGGGCTTTGGAATATTTGACGGTCGATGATTTTTACCGTGAGAGTCATCGTAAAATTTTTAGGGCTTTGATTATCTTGGGGGACAAAAGTGAACCGGCAGATTTGGTCACTTTGACAGCGGTTCTTAAAGATCGTGGTGAACTTGAAGATGTTGGCGGGAGCACCTACCTAGCGACTCTTGTTGATTATGTTCCAACTGCGGCCAATATTAATTATTACTGTAAACTGGTCAAAGAGAAAGCCGTTGCGCGTAAATTGATCGAGGCATCAACGGCTATTGCCACCCGTGGTTACGAAGGCGGGGACATGGAGGAAATTCTTGACCAGGCCGAAAAATCAATTTTTGAAATTTCTGAAAATCGTATTCGTCCCTCCTATTTTCCCGTACGAGATATCCTGAAAGATACCTTTAAGTCGATAGAGGCTCTTTATGAGCGCAAAGAACTGGTGACCGGAGTACCGACTGGTTATCACGATCTGGATAAGATGACTGCGGGATTGCAACCAAGTGATTTGATTATTGTTGCCGGACGTCCTTCCATGGGGAAGACTGCTTTTGCCCTGAATCTGGTCGAATACGCAACCACCCATGCCGATAATTCTGTTCCGGCAGTCATTTTCTCTCTGGAAATGAGCAAAGAGCAACTGGTTCAACGGATGCTCTGCTCTTTAGCTAAGGTTGATGCTGGGCGATTGCGAACCGGGCATCTTGGGGAATCGGACTGGCCAAAATTGACAATGGCAGCTGGTCAGTTGAATGAGACCCAGATTTTTATCGATGATACTCCGGCTATATCGGTTCTTGAATTGCGCTCAAAAGCCCGCCGCTTGAAAGCTGAACATGGCTTGGGGCTGATTATTGTCGATTATTTGCAACTGATGCGGGGGAGTAATCCAGAAAGTCGGCAGCAGGAAATTTCTGAAATTTCCCGTTCTCTTAAAGCACTGGCTAAAGAACTGTCGTTGCCGGTTGTGGCGTTGTCCCAGTTGAACCGGTCTCTGGAAAGCCGTACCGATAAACGTCCGATGATGGCAGATTTGCGTGAGTCAGGAGCTATTGAGCAGGATGCTGACGTTATTATGTTTGTCTACCGTGAAGCCGTTTATTGTGAAGATTGTAAAAGCCGGGAGAGAACCTGCGAAAAGGGCCATGATAAGGATGCAGAAATTATCATCGGAAAACAGCGGAACGGGCCAATTGGAACTGTTCATCTGACTTTCCGCGGAGAGTTTACCCGTTTTGAAAATCAGGCCAAGCGTGATGACGGCTATTGAGATACCTATTGATCATGTAAGGGCAATTCATGAATTGCCCTTACGGTTGGTTTTATGATTACCTTCCCCCACGCTTCACTTCTATCTCAAGTATCTTTATTTTCTTCCTCAACGTATTGCGGTTGATTCCAAGGATCTCGGCCGTTTTGATTTGATTGCCATGGGTTTTCTGTAGAACGATATTAATCAGTGGTCGTTCGATTTGATGTAAGACCATTTCGTAAAGATTATCCATTTCTTGCAGGTTCATTTGCGCCAAAGAATTCTCCAGTTTGTGTGCGACCAAAGCTTCTAGTGATTCATCCTGATGCGGATATTGTTTCCCTTCAAGTAACTCAGGAAAATCAATTGGAGTCAGAACCTGATTGGGGGAAAGCAGAGTGGCTCTTTTAATGCTGTTTTCTAATTCCCTGACGTTGCCGGGCCAGTTGTATGATTTGAATAAATCTAATGTTTCCGGACTGTACTCCATTGCATCAATTCCCAAATCCCGTTTCGATTTTTGTAAGAAAAAATCTGCCAGAATGGGAATATCATCCCGACGTTCCCGTAAGGCAGGAAGCTTTATCGGTACCACGTTGAGACGATAATAGAGATCTTCGCGGAACCGTTTTTCTTGAACCAGAGACGTAATCTCCTGATTGGTTGCAGCAACAATTCTTACATCAACCCGAAGGGCCTGATTTCCACCGGTACGAGTGATTTCTTTCTCTTGTAAAACTCGGAGCAGTTTTGCCTGCAATTCCAGAGGCATATCGCCGATCTCGTCGAGAAAAAGGGTACCACCATCTGCTTGTTCAAATTTCCCAATTTTACGTTCTGTCGCGCCGGTAAAGGCTCCACGCTCATGACCGAACAGTTCAGTTTCTAGTAGTTCGTGAGGGATTGCAGCGCAGTTTAAGGCAATCAATGGTTTAACAAGGCGTTGACTGTTGACATGAATCGCTCGGGCAATCAATTCTTTGCCTGTCCCACTTTCACCGGTCACTAGAATTGTGACATCCGAATCCGCCACCCTGCCAAGAATTTTATAAATGTCTTGCATCGGCGGGCTGTTTCCAATGATTGACCGGCCAAAGCTATAATGATCCTGTAGCTCTTCTTTCAGGTGATCAATCTTCCCCGTAAGTTCTGCTGCTTTTTCCGCTTTCAGGATAATGGCATCAAGAGCGGTTAGATCAAAAGGTTTGGTCAGATAATCGTAAGCCCCATTTTTCATTGCCGCCACAGCATGTTCCATCGTTGCTTCAGCTGTCATGATGACAATTAAAGTTTCTGGATAATCAGTTCGAAATTGTTTTAGCAGGTCCAGACCCTGTATCCCTGGCATCTTGATATCTAAAATAGCTAAATCATAGTGGTGTTTTTGCGCCAATCTTTTGGCTTGTGAACCGTCTTCTGCCAGATCAACATTGAACCCTTGCTTTTTCAAGGCTTTGGATAGAACCCAGCGGATGCTCTCTTCGTCGTCCGCTACAAGAATATGTTGAATTGCCATCGCTCATTTTCCTTTGTCGGTCGCATTATTTGTGCGGTTGTGAAATAGCGGCAGTGATACTTTGACCTGAGTACCCCCTTCAGGCCGGTTGCTGAATTGTAATAACCCCTCATGATCAGTCACAATTTTTTGGCAAATGGATAATCCGAGGCCGTTACCGCCAGTTTTTGTGGTGTAGAAGGGGGTGAAGATTTTCTCTAGTTCTGCCGTAGAAATTCCTGGCCCCTGATCGCTGATAGAGATTTGAACCATCGGTGTTGGATGAGTCCCTGGCAGACTTAAATGATATTCTGAATCGATGCGGGTTGTAATCGTAATTATGCTTTTATCTGCAGTCGCTTCACAGCTATTTTTTATTAGATTTAGAAAAAGGCTCATGAGTAGATCACGATCGCCTGGGATATCAGGGATACTGGGATCAAGTTGCCATTTGAAATGAACACCATGATCAATAACAGTATTTTTCTGTAGTGTAACAATTCCATTAAGGAGTTGACTGATATTGACCGGTTCGATCTGAGTATTACGCGGGCGTGAGAGATTTAACAGCTCTTCGATAATGCGATTGACTCGTGTTGTTTCTCGCACAATCAGTTGGGTATACTCCTGAAGTTCAATGTTTCCCGCCAATTCCATCTGTAGCAGTTGGGCAGATCCCTTGATTCCACCCAATGGATTTTTGATCTCATGGGCTAGCCCCGCAGCCATGGTTTCAATCATCGCTAATTGATCGGCATGGCGACCGGCACCTTCGAGTGAGCGTACCCGTGTCAGGTCGTGGAGCAGAATAACGGCTCCCTGTTGTGGCTCAGTGTCTGAAAATATGGGGGAAACTGTAACACTGACCTGTCGTGGTTGTGAGTTTGGCGTTCTGGAGGAGATCGTTTCATGGCTGGAAATGGAGCGTCCTTCATCAAGGGTTGTTTGTACTAGATAGCAGAGAATTTCCTGATTTTGAAAAAACTGGACAAATGATTGGCCAACGGTTTGTTTTTCAGATAAGCCCGTGTAAAGTTGCGCTGCGGAGTTAAAAAGAATAATCTTCCCCTGTTGATCAATGGCAAGGATGGCGTCACCAATATTTTCCAGAATGAGAGCATATTCCTGATGAGAGGGTCGTGGAGGGGGACTCATGCTGCTTCAGTCTGGGAGAAAAATGTTCTTAGCAACTCAACGACTTGATTTAGTTGATCAGTATTTTGCAGGGCAGCGCGAAAATGGCTGGCACCATCCAAACCTTTGGCATACCAACACAGGTGTTTGCGCATTTCCAGAAGGGTTTTCTTCTCTCCAAAATGTTCATGGTGGAGCTGGAGATGTTGTAATGCCACTCGAAATTTATCTTCTGAATTGGGATAAACCACTTTTTCCCCTGCGAGCAGTGCCAGAATCTGACTGATCAGCCAAGGGTTTCCATAGCCGCCACGACCAATCATAATTGCGTCGCAGCCTGTTTGCTGAAGCATCTGTAAACCATCCTCAGCGCTAAAGATATCTCCACTTCCAAACACTGGTATATTCAGCGCAGATTTCAATTCAGCAATATGTTCCCAGTGTGCGTTTCCGGAGAATCCTTGGCTACGAGGTCGCGGATGGAGAGTTATCGCATCGACACCTTCTGCTTCAGCAATCCGTCCAATATCCAGAAAATTAAGTGAGTTCTCATCCCACCCGGAACGGATTTTTATTGTCAATGGACCAGGGTAGACTTTGCGGACTGCTGTAATAATTTGACCGACCCGCTGAGGTTCTTGTAATAGAGCACTTCCGGCACCACTGCGGACCACTTTTTTTACAGGGCAGCCCATATTGATATCGAGCAGGGAACTATCCTCTTTGATTATTTCAGCCGCTTTGGCTAGAACCACCGGATCATCTCCAAAGAGCTGAATTCCAAGGGGAAATTCGTTTTGATGTGTCGCCAATAATAATTGAGTTTTTTGGCCATCACGAATCAAACCATTGGCGCTAACCATTTCAGAAAAAACCAGGCTGGCGCCGAATGATTTCATGATCCTTCGGTAGGGCAAGCAGGTGATCCCTGCCATAGGGGCGAGGATAACTGGATTGGATAGCTGTAGCGATTTGATCTGTGGATGTCGAATTTGCATAATAATTGGGCATTTTATGCAGTCTTTATTGGTAGGGCAAGGAAAAAATAACCTTTTTTGTCAGGTAATTACACCGAGTTTATGTGGGTACATTTTTGGATACTGTATACAATTTACAGCTTGACAAGGGAGAAGCGAGTTGTTAAAACGATATTTGTGATTTTAAGCGAAGGAAGGTTTATAGGCTCTTGAATATGGGGTCAAAGTATCGCTAATTACTTTAGCATTTAGAGCTACTAAAAAACTGTTTTTATGTAGCTCATTTTCCGCATTGCGGAAATATTTCTTTTTTGGCCCATATGGGCATCTTCAAATTGTTTTCAACAACCACAAAAAGGAGAGAGAGTATGTCAACATTGAAAAAGGTTTTAGCGGAAAAGATTGCTGCACATCGTCCTCGCGTCACTAAACTGGTCAAAGAGTATGGTGATGTGGTTCTCGGTGATGCAACTATCGGTCAGGCTATCGGTGGTGCTCGTGGTATCAAGTGTCTGGTAACTGATATTTCCTATCTTGATCCAATGGAAGGTATCCGTTTCCGTGGTATGACCATTCCTGAGACTTTCGCAGCTCTGCCCAAAGTTCCAGGTAGTGATTATGCTTATGTTGAGAGTTTCTGGTATCTGTTGATGACCGGTGATGTTCCGACTATGGAAGAAACTCTGGAAGTTGTTGCGGACTGGAAAGAGCGTTCCCAGGTTCCTGCTTATGTTATCGACGTTCTGCGTGCTCTGCCACGTGACAGCCATCCAATGGTTATGTTCTCTTCTGCAATCCTGGCAATGCAGCGTGATTCCGTATTCTCCAATAACTATGCTGCCGGCAAATTCAACAAGATGACTTGCTGGGAAGACATGTACGAAGATTCCACCAACCTGATGGCCAAGCTTGGTCCTATCGGTGCTTACATCTATCGTATGAAGTACAAAGCTGATATCCATATTGATGCCGATCCAGATCTGGATATGGGTGGTAACTTCGCTCACATGCTTGGCCAGAGCGATACTTACAAAGATGTTGCCCGGATGTATTTCATTCTTCACTCTGACCATGAGTCCGGCAACGTATCTGCCCATACCACTCACCTGGTTGCTTCTGCTCTGTCCGATGCATACTATGCCTACAGTGCTGGTATCAACGGTCTGGCTGGTCCTCTTCATGGTCTGGCAAACGAAGAAGTTCTCCGTTGGACGCAAAATTTCATGTCTAAACTTGGTGGCGAACTGCCCACCGAAGAGCAACTCAAAGAAGCTCTCTGGGCTACTCTCAACAGTGGTCAGGTTATCCCAGGCTACGGTCACGCCGTACTGCGCAAGACCGACCCACGTTACATGTCACAGCGTGAGTTCTGCCTCAATACCGAAGGTCTCAAAGATTACCCACTGTTTAAACTGGTCAGCATGATCTTTGACGTCACTCCTGATATCTTGCGTGAGCAAGGTAAAGCTAAAAACCCATGGCCAAATGTTGATGCCCAGTCTGGTGTTATCCAGTGGTACTACGGTGTTACTGAGTACGAGTACTACACTGTTCTGTTCGGTATCGGTCGTGCTATCGGTTGTCTGCCAAACATCACTTGGGACCGTGCTCTCGGTTACGCTATTGAGCGTCCTAAGTCTGTTACCACCGCAATGCTCGAAAAAGCAGCTGGTATCAAGTAATATTTAAAATTATTTTATTTTGATTGAATTTAAGGGAGACTCTTTCGAGGGTCTCCTTTTTTTGTCTACTCCTTTTGTTTTTTGGCAGAGGCGGGTATAATCCGTTGTATGATAGATCATATTTTTGAATATTAAAGGAGTTAAGGCTATGAAACGTAAATTACTGATTTTTTCTATTGTCCTCTGTTTTGTTGTTAGTTTGGCTGGTTGTGCGACCAATACGACCCATGAAAATACCAAAAAAGGAGCCGGGATTGGAGCGTTAGTCGGTGCTGTATCTGGAGCAATTATCGGTTATCAGAATGATCATTCTGGTGGTGCTCTCAGGGGAGCTTTGATTGGCGGAGCTGCCGGAGGTGCTTTGGGTGCTGGCGCTGGTGCTTATATGGATAAGCAGCAGACTGAGTTTGAGCAAGAGCTTGCCAATGAACGTGCTCAACATCAAATTGAAATCGAGCGGCAACAGAATGAAATTCTTAAGCTGACTATGAGTAGTGAAGTCTCTTTTGATTTTAATTCGGCAACGCTGAAGTCAACTTTTCAGTCGCCACTCAATAAAATTGCAGATATCATGAGCCGCTATCCACAGACCCAAATTGTTGTTGTTGGACATACAGATAATGTTGGTTCTGATCAATACAATCTTGACCTTTCACTTCGCAGAGCGAATGCAGTCGCTGATTATCTGATTATGCGTGGTGTGTCAACTTCGCGGTTGGGAACAGAAGGACGTGGAGAGATAGAACCGATTTCCAGTAATGAGACTGTAACTGGACGAGCACAGAATCGCCGAGTAGAAATCTTTGTTGTGCCAAATAAAAATGCTGGACAGTACTGATAGCGTTGTAAAAATGTAAAATCAGGGGCAACCACAAAGGGTTGCCCCTGATTTTAGTAGGGTCAGTCGTCTTCAGATGTCTCTGTTGGAATTACCGGGGCAGCTTTTTGATGGATGTGTTTTTCTTTTTCTTTGCGTGTTGCATAAATCAATAATTTTTTGTCTGTATAAGATTCAACTTCCCCAGCAAACGATTCAATTTTAAAATAGTCATGAATTTTTTGTGGTGCATCCATAAAGAATTTATTTAATTCTTGAACTTTTCCCCGATTAAGTCCGGCAGTTTTAGTCCACTCTTGAAAATCGTGTGTTTTTGAAATGATCAGGGTTTCCCGTAGAATTAGTTCTGAATCATGAATCATTTCCCGCCACTCATCTTCACTGAATGCTCTAATGTGAGTTGGGTTGCGCATTTTTTCCATAGTCTGAAAAAAATCAGCAATTTCCGGATCTGATGGCATCAAGGTATCAATAATAGCCATCCGCCCGCCCCGCCGCAGGACCCGATGGAATTCACGTAAAGCTTGCGGCACATCAGGGAAATGATGAGGAGCAATACGGCATGTCAGTAGGGTAAAAGAACCCGCAGGAAAAGGGAGGTCTTCTGCATCAGCCTCACGGAAGACGACATTATCAACACGACCCTCATCTGCTATATGCTCCTGTGCTTTTTTCAGCATCTGCATGGTCAGGTCAGATGCAACAACCTGTCTGACCATTGGTGAGAAAAAGAGTGCCATATGCCCCCCGCCACAGGCGACATCAAGCATATTATCATCGTGGGATGGTTTGAGCAGTCGCGCCGCTTCCTCCAAATCTTCTCCACCGGAAAAATGGGTCGCTTCAACGTATGCAACGGCTGTTTTACCAAATTGCTCACGAATTTGATTTTTAAATTTGCTATTCATTCGATCTCCTTCTGTGATTTCACCGACATTATAGCATTGTACGCAGATAATTTTTGGAAATATTTATAAGCTTCTTTTTTTTTACTGTATGGGTTGCTATGACTCGGTTACAATTCAGCTCTTTTAACGTAATTAGCTGGAGAGATAGGACTATTTTATGAAAAAATGTCAGGTTGGGCCTGAAACAATTCGTATGCTCGATTTGGGACACCCTTGGGTTATTGCTGATCGTTATACGAAACAGTGGCCTATTGGAAAAGCAGGTGAGTTGATAGCTCTGGTTGACGATAAAAATAGCCATCTGGCGACCGCGTTATATGATTCAAAGGATAGAATTGTCGCACGTGTCCTTGACCGGGATAGAATTCAGCTGACCGAGGGTTGGTTAGAAACAAAAATTTTACAGGCAAAACAGCTGCGTCAACATGCGCAACTCAATGACACTGATGCTCACCGTTTGATTAATGGTGAAGGTGATGGATTGCCCGGAATGACAGTCGATCGCTATACCGATTATTTAATGCTGCAATTATATACTCCTGCTTGGGATGTTTATCTTGAGCCATTGACGAAAATTTTGCAGAAGGTGTTCCAACCTCGGGGGATATATCGCAAGTTGCGCCCTCAGGAAACCCGTGCTTTAGAGGCAAAGAAACGTACCAAGGAATACAGTTGTTTAATCGCTGGAAAGTCCGCTCCGGTTCCTTTGCAGGTCAAAGAAAATGGATTAAACTATCTGGTTGATTTGCGTGAGGGGTTGAATACCGGACTTTTTCCAGATCAGCGGCGTAATCGTCAAGAATTGATGACCCGGGTAGCTGGCAAACGGGTCCTCAATCTGTTTGCGTTTACCGGCGCATTTTCTGTTGCTGCTGCTGCCGCCGGGGCTCAGAAGGTGACCAGTGTTGATGTTTCGGCAAAATATCTGGAGGTTGCGCGGGAAAACTTTTCTATAAATCGGATCAATCCAAAGCGACATGAATTTATTATTGGTGATGTATTTGCTGAACTGGCAAGGATGCAGATACAACAACGTCGCTTTGATATTATTCTATTTGATCCCCCATCATTTTCTACAACTAGTAAAAGTCGTTTTTCCACCCATGGTGGGACGTCAAAACTGGTGATGGCAACCCTGCCACTATTGGAATCAGGTGGTTTGTTAGTCAGTTCCAGTAACCATCAAAAGGTTTCTATGGATGATTATATGAAAGAACTGCGGCGTGGTGTCCTGAAATCAGGATATGAGTTGAAGACGATTTTTACTAGTGGTCAACCGGAAGATTTTCCCTGTTCCGTCAGTTTTCCGGAAGGTCGTTATTTGAAATTTGTTATCAGTGTGAAACAGTGAGCGGATAGAGTTTTTCCAAACTATTGAACTGTTTTTATATTTTGAAGTGGAATCGAAATTTGCCGAAAAAAAGTTTTTTTAGAAATATTATCCCCTTATGGATGCTTTTTCTTGGGGCCATTCTGGCAACTGGACTGGTCTGGCAGGCAACCCGCTGGACCTATACTGATGCTCTCAATAACTTGATCAAGGTTGGTGGTGAGAGACTGACGCTGTATTCCGGGACCTTGCATGGAGCCCTGAGTCGTTATGCGTATTTGCCCTATGTTCTGTCTCAAAACGCTGATGTGAAGATTTTATTGAAGAGTTCTTTTAATTTGGGTCTGGTTAATAACTATCTGGAATCATTGAATTCTGAAGCTGGTTCGGAAGCACTTTATGTTATGAATTCCATTGGTGACACCCTAGCTGCGAGTAATTGGCGGAAACCCTTGAGCTTTGTCGGAAAAAATTATGGATTCAGACCTTACTTTACCGATGCAAAAGCAGATCTAAGGGGGCAATTTTTTGCGATTGGGGTGACTACTGGGCAGCCTGGATATTTTATGTCTCATTCGGTTCTTGAGGGTGAACGGTTTCTCGGTGCTGCGGTGGCTAAGGTTAATTTGACTCCATTGCAGGAGGATTGGCGTGAAGGGGGAGAAACGGTTCTGGTGAGTGATGCCAATGGTGTTTTGTTCCTTTCCAGCCGGGAAGATTGGAAGTATCGAACTTTAACGCAATTATCAGAAAACCAGAGAACTTTGATTCTTGCTGGGCGGCAGTATGGGGATCAATCTTTGGAACTACTGCCTTTGGAGACGGTTGAAATTTTGGCCGAGGGACAAAGAATTGTTCGTTTTGAGAATGTTCTTTATCTTATGTTGTCTCGTCCTCTCGAAGGATTAAATTGGCAATTACATCATGTCGTTCCTTTGGCTCCAGTACGGGAACAATGGCAAGCCGTAGCTGCAATTGGTACTGTTCTGGCATTGCTGATTCTGGCACTCGGGTTGTATGCCCGGGAGCGACGACAGAAGCAAATTTCAAGGCGCAAAGCGCGTGAAGCTGAGGCGATTCAAGAGATGAATCTGCGTTTACAAGAGGAAGTCACCGAGCGAAGTCGTACCGAGAATACTTTACGTGAGACCCAGGCAGAGCTGGTACAGGCGGGCAAGCTGGCAGCACTTGGTCATATGGCTGCCGGGATTGTTCATGAGCTTAATCAGCCTATTTCTGCTATTCGTACCCAAGCTGCTAGTGGACGTTTGTTGCTGGATCGTGAGGATACCGGCAAAGTGCGTGAAACTCTGGCGGCGGTGACCCGAATGACTGAACATATGGCTTCAATTACTGCACAACTAAAAACTTTTGCCCACAAGACTCCGAAATTAAAAGGACAAGTTGTCTTGCAGGATTGCCTTGATGGTGCTTTGGCAATGACCGCTCCATTATTTAGTGAATTTGGAATTTCATTGTCCAAAGTGATTCCTGACAAGCCATTAACTATAAACGGTGATCGTGCGCGGGTAAAACAGGTTCTGGTTAACTTGATCCGCAATGCTGTCGATGCCATGCGTGATTGCAATCAGCGGGATCTGCGGGTTGAAATTTCAGTCCAGAATCAAGAAGTCGAAATCTCTATGAGCGACAGCGGGATAGGGATTACAGAGCAGGATATAGAGGAGCTTTTTACTCCGTTCTTTACCACCAAGGAGGTCGGTGAAGGGATGGGCCTGGGGTTGTCGATCTCCTACCGGATTGTTACTGATCTGGGGGGAACGATTAGGGCGCAGAATCTTCCCGATGGCGGAGCACAGTTTATTGTTAGATTACCGTTGATAAACCAAGGGGGCGGAGCAGTGAAATGACTGATGGCTATAATAAAGTTTGTCTGGTTGATGATGATGCAGAAATGCGTGCAGCTACTGCTCAGTGGCTGGAGCTGTCCGGTTATAAGGTACAGAGTTTTCCTGATGCGCCGACTGCTTTGAACTATCTGACTAGTGAATTTAGTGGTGTTGTGGTCAGCGATATCAGAATGCCTAAGATGGATGGTATGGAGTTTCTCTCCCGTCTGCATGCGTTGGACTCTGATATCCCAGTGGTGTTGTTGACTGCTCATGGGGATGTTCAGATGGCGGTTGATGCGATGCAGAGGGGTGCGTATGATTTTATCGAAAAGCCGTTTGAGCCCGAAAGATTACTTGATGTTGTTCAGCGAGCTGGTGAAAAACGCCGCTTGATTATGGAAAATCGTGAGCTACGTTGTCGCTTAGCCGGGGCTACTGGCATAGAGCAACGTTTGATCGGCAATAGTGCCGAAATTCGACGGTTGCGCGAAGAGATTCTCGATATTGCCGATACCGATGCACCAGTTCTTCTGCAGGGGGAAACCGGAACCGGGAAGGAGATCGTTGCTCGTTGTCTACACGAATTTGGAGCGCGTAGAAATGGGAAATATGTTGCTGTTAATTGTGGTGCGGTGCCGGAGAATATTTTTGAAAGTGAGCTGTTTGGGCATGAAAGAGGAGCTTTTACCGGTGCAGAGCGGCTTCGGATTGGTCGGTTTGAGTATGCTCAGGGTGGGGTACTTTTTTTAGATGAAATTGGAACCATGCCATTGTCTTTACAGGTTAAGGTCTTGAGAACTTTACAGGAACGTGAACTGGTAAGAATTGGTAGTAATGAGCCGCAACCGCTCGATATCAGACTGATCAGTGCAACCAGCAAGAAACTACTTGATGAATGTGCTGCCGGGACTTTTCGCGAGGACCTCTACTACCGAATCAATGTGGTTGAACTCCGGGTGCCACCATTACGCGAACGTGGTGAAGATATTCTGCTGTTATTTAAATATTTTGCGGTACAGGCTGCTGCTGCCTATAATCGTCCAGAAGTTTCACTTCGGGATGTGGATACTGGCTTGCTGATGAACCATGATTGGCCGGGCAATGTTCGTGAACTGAAAAATATTGCTGAACGGTATGTCCTCTCATCGGTACCCAAGGGGCAACGGTTGGCATCTGTTCTCCACCATCCGAGCCAGAATGTTTCGACCCCGGAAATCTCATCATTGCAAGACCAGATGCGTTATTATGAGCGTTTGCTTCTTGAGCAATCTTTGATCCGTCATGGCGGGGATGTGCAAGCGGTGATGGATGCTTTGGATTTACCACGCCGGACCCTGAATGAAAAGATGGTTCGTTATTCTCTGGAGCGAAAGAATTATATTTAGGGTGTATTTGTGGAAACATGAAATTCCTTTTTGTATTATTTCGGCTGATTTTTGCCGAAGTTCCACCCTGGATTGGCAAGAAAGCGCTGATTTTCTCGATTGTGATTATCCAGAACACCGGTTTAAAACCATATTTTAAACTGGCACGTCCTTTGCTGAAGTAATTTCTGATTCTATAACAACTAAAGTTTCATTAACCCAGAAACAAGGAGGACAAAATGTCATTTGTTAAAAGTTTCAAACAGGCTACTTTTTTTGTTGTCGCCGCTGCTTTCGTATTCAGCTCTGTTGCTACCGTTCAGGCAGCTCCCAAAGAGCGTAACTACCTGCTCGCTACAGCATCGACCGGTGGTACCTACTATCCCGTCGGTGTTGCCCTTTCAACCGTAGTAAAAGTTAAACTGCAGCCGAAACAGAAAATCGGTATGTCGGCAATCAACTCTGCCGGTTCTGGTGAGAACGTCAAACTGTTGCGCGATGACGAAGTTCAGTTTGCTATTATGCAGGGTCTTTACGGCTCCTATGCTTGGAATGGTACTGGTCCGATTGCTAGTGCTGGACCACAGAAAAATCTGCGTTCTGTCTCCATGTTATGGCAAAATGTTGAGCATTTTACTGTTTTAAAGAAGTTTGCAAAGACTGGTACGGTTGCTGATCTGGTTGGCATGAAAGGTCAGGCAATGGCTCTGGGTAAAAAGAACTCAGGAACTCTTGGTTCTAATACCGTGTTGCTGGGTAACCTGGGTGTAGATATTGCCGCTGATTATAAATTGGTCCATGTTGGTTATGGTCCATCTGCTGATGCCCTGCAAAATGGTCAGGTCGGTGGTATGGGAACTCCTGCAGGTGCTCCAGTCAGTGCTGTAACTAAAGCTATGGCAGCCATGGGTGCTGATAAAATTACTGTTCTTGATTTTACAGATGAGCAGATGAAGCAGGCTGATGGTGGTCGTAATCTATGGACCCGTAAAGTCATTGCTGCCGGGACCTATCCAGGGCAGAAAAAAGATATCA
>JAOZLQ010000067.1 GCA_029934755.1 Desulfuromusa sp.
AGTAATCCCGACACCAAACATGGTCAGTGCCAACCCGCTGACAATCTGGTTGCCCCGTAGTTGGACAGTAATCAGTGCGTGAATACTGCCAGCAAGAAAGGATGCGCAAAAAGCCAACAAAACTCCTACCAACAATGAACCACTCAAATATGTTCCAGCAAACCCGGCTAGAGCACCAATTAGCATTAATCCTTCGATACCAAGGTTAATGATCCCGGCGCGTTCATTAATAATCGCTCCCAAGGTTGCAAACAAAATCGGGGTGCCTGCACGTACGGTTGCGTCAAGTAGAATCTCAAGCATGAACAACCCCCTTGACCAGTTTGACTCGATAAATAATGAAAAAATCTGAAGCCAAAAGAAAGAACAGAATCAACCCCTGGAAAGCGTAAACAAAGGCAACAGGTAATTGCCACAAAAGCTGCAAACTATCTCCACCAACCAGCAGCACCCCCATCAGAAACGAGACAATGACAACTCCTATGGCACTACGCTTGGCCAGCCAAGCAATAATAATTGCCGTATAGCCATAACCTGGAGAGATACCGTGCTGGAGGCGATGCTGCAACCCAGCAACTTCACTGAACCCGGCAACCCCGGCAATGGCACCGCTGAGAAAGAGAACAAAAAAGATAGCCATCCCGGTATTCATCCCGGCATATTGTGCTGCTTTTTGATTGCTGCCAATCACTTTGATTTCATAGCCCCACACGGTTCGTTCAATAAATAGATAGAGCACCAGGGCACAAAACAGAGCAAGAAAAAAACCACTGTGCATCCGCGTATTGAAATATTCAGCCAAACGAGCAGTATCACTGAACTGAGCGGTGAGAGGAAAATTGAACCCTTTCGGATCCTTCCAGGGGCCATAGATCAGATAGTCAACCCAGAGAATAGCAATATAATTCATCAGCAAAGTGACAATGACCTCGTTAACCTGCCAACGAGCGCGCAAAAAACCGGCAACCCCAGCCCACAAACCACCACAGAAAAATGCTACAAAAAACATTGCGGTCATCATCAACCAGTGATTCTGAATACCGGAAAAAAGAGCCACCCAGGTCGCACCCATAGCGCCAATATAAATCTGTCCTTCGGCACCTATATTCCATATTTGCATCCGGAAAGCCAAGCTGACTCCCAAGCCGGCAAAAATCAAAGGTGTCGTTTTAACCAAGGTTTCGGACAAACCATAAATGGAGCCAAGCGCCTCAATGATAATTTCCTTATAAGCAGCCAGGGGGCTGACACCACTGGCAAGCAACAAAAATCCTGCAACAAACAAGGCGATTCCAATCGATGCAATCGGTGCGCTAAAACGAAGCAAGGCAGAAGAGATTTCCCGGCGTTCAATCACCAGCTTCATACTGCATCTCCAGGAGTTTCTCCACTCATCATCAGGCCTATTTCTTCTCGGGTCGTCTTACGCGGGTTAACATAGCCAATCAACTTACCACGAAACATGACGGCAATCCGGTCACTGAGTTTGAGTAATTCATCCAGATCTTCAGCAATCAGGATAGTACTCATGCCCCGGTCGGCACCATCGGCAATCACTTTATGGACATAACCAGCACTACCAATATCAAGGCCTCTGGTTGGATAGAGGGCAACCAGTACTGCCGGATGTTCGGATAATTCTCGAGCAATAATAACTTTTTGGATATTTCCACCGGACAAGTAGCGAACCGGCGTTCCATCAGGGCCTGTTTTAATGGAAAATTGTTCGATTTTTTCTTCAGCATTGCGTCGAATGGCTTTTTTGTTCTGAAAAATCCAACTGCGAAACGAACCACTCTTGAAACTTTTCATGATCAAATTTTCGTCAATACTCATATCCGGAGCAATCCCGATAGTTTTGCGATCTTCCGGGATATGGGCAATCCCGGCAATGTAGGAATATCTGGCATTGCTGTTGGTAATATCCTTCTCCCCTGCCATAATCCGCCCCTGATTGGTATTTTTCAGACCAGTCAACACCTCAGCTAAGGCTTTCTGGCCATTACCAGCAACCCCGGCAATCCCGAGGATTTCCCCTTTTTTTAATTGTAGATCAAAACTATCCAGATCAGATAAGCCACGGTCATTGCGAACTGACAGACCCTGGATATCAAGAACAATTTCATCGGACATTTGCAAAGTCTTCTGCCACTGGGGAACTTTGTCCTTGCCGATCATCAATGATGCTAATCGTGACTCATCAAAATCACCACGGTCCAGAGTTTCAAGACTGCGACCTTTTTTAAGGATGGTGACACGGTCAGAGATTTCCATCACTTCACGCATTTTATGGGAAATAAATATGATACTTTTCCCCTGTTTTTTTAAACGTCGGAGCACATTAAACAGCCGCTCAGCTTCTTGGGGAGTAAGGACCGCGGTAGGTTCATCCAAAATCAGCAATTGACAATCACGCATCAACAGTTTGATCAATTCGATCCATTGTTGCGCCCCAATGGAGAGCTTCCAGACCGGGGTATTCAGATCAAGATCAAGATCAAATTCATCAATCAGTTTCTGAATCTTGTCCTTATATGTTTTACGGTTGAACAGGTTAGGTACATTGTCCAGAGCGAGCAAAATATTTTCAAAAACTGAGTGAGCTGGAACCAGCATAAAATGCTGATGGACCATGCCGACTCCATAAATGAGTGAATCACGTGGACTGGTAAAATGAACCTCCTGCCCGGCAATACTGATTTGCCCTCGATCCGGATGATAAAGCCCGGTCAGAACATTCATCAAGGTACTCTTGCCGGCTCCATTTTCACCCAATAAGGTATGAATCTCTGCTCGCGCAACCGTAAAAGAGACATCATCCAGAGCAACAACCCCAGGAAAAGTTTTGCGGATATTTTTGATTTGAAGAAATTCAGTCATATCTGCTGCTTTTACAAAAAATCTGAATAAAAAAGGCACGCCTTTCAGCGTGCCTTTAATAAGTTAATCGGTTTATTTCGAAATTGTTCCCTGAACACCCTCGACAAAATAGTTCATGCCAAGAAGATCACCATCCTTTGGAATCTGACCTGCAGCAACAACTTCTTTACCGCTTTGATCTTTGATTGGCCCCGCGAAAGGATGAAGAGAACCAGTTTTTATGGCATTTGTCTTTTCAGCCACAAGAGCCTGAACATCAGCTGGAACCGCACTACTGAACTTCGCCAGTTGCACCAGGTTTTCTTTCATCCCCCACCAGATTTGCTCTGACTTCCAGGAACCATTGTGAACCTCTTCAGCGAGTTTGGTGTAAAGAGAGCCCCAATTCCAGATCGGAGCAGTGAGAAAAGCATTGGGAGCAAAAATGCGCATATCAGAATTGTAGCCAATAACGTAAGCTCCACGCGCTTCAGCTGCCTGCATAGTGGCTGGGGCATCTTGATGCATGGTGAGAACATCAGCACCAACATCTAAAAGGCTGTCTGCCGCATCACGCTCGACACCTGGATCAAACCAAGTTTGAGTCCAAACAACCTTGACTTCAGCTTTTGGATTGACGCTCTGAACTCCAAGAGTAAATGCGTTGATCCCGCGAATAACTTCTGGGATCGGGAACGCAGCGACATAACCGATGATATTTTTCTTGGTCATTTTGCCAGCGACAATTCCGGATAGGTAACGCGGCTCATACATCCGACCAAAATAAGTGCCAACATTTTCCGCAGTCTTAAACCCGGAACAATGCATGAACACAACATCTTTATTTCGCTTGGCAACATCAATGGTTGCATCCATGTAACCAAAACTTGTAGTGAAAATCAGATTATGACCTTTGCGCACCAGACCATTGATAACCCGAGCCGATTCTGCACCTTCTGGAACAGTTTCAATAAAAGTTGCAGGTTGTACATAGGCAAGTTTTTCCATTTCCTGACGCCCTTGATCATGGGCATAAGTCCAGCCAGCATCACCAACAGGACCAACATAGATAAAGCCAGGCTTGATCTCTTTTACTGCGGAAACAGCAAAAGCATTAGTAGAAAAACATATAGCCAGGATGACCAGCAGAAGCAGGGGTGTTTTTTTCATCAAATAGACCTCTCTTTGTCAGGGGGAAATGAATTTTGAAAACATTATTTAGACCAGACTGAAAGCAGAGTCAAGCAGCAGCCAATCAGTCTGTCTTTAATTTACTGTCAATATTATTACGCAACCAGCTAGCATCCCACCACTCAATCGGCTGCACTGGAATCCCAGCAACAAAAATACCGAGGTGAAGATGATCACCGCCAGCCATTCCCGTTGCACCACTGCGGCCGATCACCTGACCTCGAGTGACCATATCTCCTAGTTGAACATCAAGCTGACTCATGTGTGCATAAAGTGATTGTAAACCCAGCCCATGGTCAAGAATGACGCAGAGACCGTAAATACCCAAGTATTCTGCCCAGAGAACCTCTCCAACATTTTCTGCCACAATCTCAGCCTGAGCAACTGAGGCTAAATCCTGACCCAGATGAACTTGCTTATCGATCTGCTTTCCTTTGTAATAATAGGTGCGATAATCGGCAAATTGCGCCAGACTTGCCGCTTTTGGCTGCCGCTGAAAAGCACCATTCCAAAGCGGTATTGATGAGGTTTTATTGCTGAATTCAGCTATTTTATTTCGATTCTGCTTACGAACCTCTTGATTAACTTGCAGAAAAATTTTCAAGGGGTCACTTGCATCTTCCACAAGAGCTTCAAATTCAGGTGTTTTCTGTGCAAGGAATCTATCTGAAATATTGATTTTACGTTGCCGGAATTTTTTGTTATTGGCTCGGTAATAAATCCCCGCAGGACGTTCATTTCCAGCCAGGTCACGGGCAATCACCTGGGGAACAAAATCCTTCTCTTTTACATAGTACGGATAGGCAAATAGACAGGCATAACTGCCTGATTCCTGTTGATACGCTGGGAAAAAATGCTCTCCGAACTGAACCCCGGTTTTTTCTGCTTCTTCATTTAAACTATATGTGACTAGCCCACTACCACCTTTAGTAAAATTATGTGCTTTGCTGAGAACAGAAATAATCGGTGGCCGAGTATCATAGGTCAGGGTGAACAGTTGTTGGGTCGTATTTCCCTTGCCCAGATGGTAAATCGATTGGTCAGTGGTCAGCACTTCAATTTGCAAACCTCCTTCTTTCAGTTTCAAAACAGAGAGGTCAAGCTCCAGGTCAGCCACCCGGGTTTGCGGTGGAAAATCACGCTTAAGCAGTGGGAGTTGATTGTTTTCCTGAATGACAACAACCTGAACACTCTTTATGCCCACCCCTTCATCATTAAGGGATAAAAGGAGTTTCGTTTTTTTGGAAATCGGGCCACTTCCCGGAGTCAGACTCAACTGTGGGGCCCTGGTATCGCGAAAATAAAAAACACCGGCAGCAACCAGACCAACAACAATCAGTAACAAAAACAATTTTTTCAATGATTTCAAGACTAAACCTCGTAATAGCAAATCGCGACAGAGAGTCGAAAAGATATGAATTTTATAAAGTTCAGGGTAGCCATTTGACTACCCTGAATTGACGAATTGATTGTCGGATGTAACCCTGTATTTGTCAAGCGAATCAAGCGTGAATTGCTTCTTTATTCACTGCCAGAGCAGCCTCTTTGAGGGCCTCTGCCAGAGTTGGATGAGCGTGGCAGGTCACCGCTAGATCGTGGATGCTCCCGGCAAAGGAAAGAACCGTTGTTGCTTCGGCAATCAGTTCCGAAGCCTGTGGCCCGACGATGTGGATACCATGGATACGACCACTGTCAGGGTCAGCTAATATCTTGACAAATCCATCACTCATCCCCATACAGAGGGCCCGACCACTGGCAGCAAAGAAAAATTTCCCGGCTTTATAGGGAATATTTTCCTCTTTCAATTCAACTTCATTTTTCCCGACCGTAGCTACTTCTGGCCAGGTATAAGTGACAGCCGGAATAACTTGGTAATTGACAGAAGATTTTTGCCCAGCCAACCTTTCGGCAAAGACAACACCCTCTTCGCTGGCTTTATGAGCCAACATCGGACCAGGAATCAGATCACCAATGGCATAGATTCCGGGAGCAGAAGTCTGATAATCTTCATCGACCTCCAGCTGTCCCTGCTTATTGGTTGTCAGACCGACTGCTTCAAGCCCAAGACCAGCCGTTTGTGCCCGCCGTCCCGTGGCAACAAGAACTTTATCACAAGTCAGCTGCTGTTCCCCTTTATTGGTTGTCAGGCTTGCAATAATTCCATTTTCAGTCGTCTCAATTTTATCTAGCCGGGTCTTAAGAAGAATCGTAATTCCCTGTTTTTTCAGACTACGCTGTAAAGTCTGTGCTACCTGCGGATCAGCCTGTGGAATAATTTGGGGAAGCATTTCCACAACTGTCACTTCGGCACCAAGTCGGCTCCAAACCGAGCCCAACTCCAGGCCAATCACCCCCCCACCAACCACCAGCAATCGTTTTGGAACTTCAGTCAAACTGAGTGCATCACGAGCATTGATAGTCGTTTCGCCATTGAAAGGGAGATGGGGCAGTTCAATAGCTTCACTACCAGTCGCCAGCAATATCGATTTTCCCGAAAGCTCTTGTGAACCTTCGCCACTCATCACCTTGACCTTTTTTGTCGAACCCTCACTAGCCAGCAATTCTGCCTGTCCAGTTATCGAAACAATTTTGTTCTTTTTGAACAACCCAGTAATGCCACCGGTCAATTTATCGATAATCCCTGTTTTGCGAGACATCATTTGTTCCAGATTCAGCTTGGCAGCAGAGACTTCAATTCCATGTTCCGACAGTTCATGGCTAACCCTGAAAAAATGTTCACTCGATTCAAGCAGGGCTTTGCTGGGGATACAGCCTTCATTCAGACAAACGCCACCCAGAGCTGCCCGTTTTTCGACAACCACAACAGAAAATCCAAGTTGAGCCGCACGAATTGCCGCAACGTAGCCACCAGGGCCGGAACCGATGACAATCAAGTCAACTATTTGTTCGGACATTTATTCTCCTTTTAGCTTAAATCTGGATCAAACCTTTAATAGCAGTGTTTCCGGATTATCAATGTAACTCTTAACTTGCTTGAGAAAGTTGACTGCCTGCTGATCATCGATAATACGATGATCATAGCTCAAAGCAATATTCATCATCGGGCGAATGACAATTTCGCCATCAACAACAACCGCACGATCCTGAATCGCATGCATACCAAGAATACCAGACTGTGGTGGATTGAGTGGCGGAGTGGAAAGAACGGAACCATAAACGCCACCGTTACTGACAGTGAAAGTTCCACCCTGCAATTCATCTAGAGTTAATTTATCATTGCTGGCTCGTTCAGCATAATCACGGATCGTTTTTTCAATACCAGCAAAATCCAAGTTGTCAACATCCCGAATCACCGGAACGACCAAACCGCGTTTACTACCAACAGTTACACCGATATCGTAGTAGTTGTGATAGACAATGTCATTGCCATCAATACTGACATTAATTTCCGGTGCATCTTTCAGCGCCTCGGTACAAGCCTTGATAAAAAAAGACATAAAACCGAGGGGGATGCCATGTTTTGCGAGAAAAGATTCCTTGTAGTTACTAAGCAAGGCCATAATCTGGCTCATGTCAATCTCATTGAAGGTGGTTAACATGGCGGTTTCTTGCTTGGCGCGTAGGAGATGTTCAGCCATTTCTTTACGGAACTGCGACATCGCTACCCGAGTCACCCGAGTCACCCGCTCAGCCGTTTCAACCTGAGATGTTGACTTGGTGACAGGTGTGAGCTGATCCGGAGTCATTATATCTGCGACCTTTGCTGGGGAGATATCATCGACGAGAATCCGGCCATCACGACCACTCCCTTTGATAGTCAAGGGATCGACGCCTTGCTCCACAGCCATTTTGGAAACAGCTGGATTCATCGGTGCCGTTGACTCCGTCTCAATTGTTACGGCAGAAGAAGGTACCGCGATACTTTCATCAATCTTCCCGATAACAGCACCGATTTTAACCGTTTTTCCCGACTCAACCTGAATCTTTAGCTGACCAGATGCTTCGGCATTAAGTTCAACATTGACTTTCTCGGTTTCTAGTTCCAAGAGCAGATCATTTTTTTTGACATACTCACCATTTTTTTTGAACCACTCACCGATTTCCGCTTCAACAATCGACTCACCAACTTGGGGGACTATGATGTCCATATCAATCCTTATTTTGAGGATGCGAGGGAACTGTCTAAAATATTCTGCTGCTCCACTTTATGGATCATGATTAAACCGACGGCGGTACGGACGGGACAATTACGGCCAACCTTACGGCCTACACTATCAAGTACAGAGTATAAATCAATCGTCCATCTGTCACAATAAGTTAGCAAAATAAAGGAGATAGGCAGAAACAATCCCATTTAATTAAAATAGATAAATTTATATTGATTTTCGATTACTTTTACTGTTATCCTGACATCACTTGTTAATACAAAGGAGCAGGATATGGCAATGAATGTCTCTGGTTCCATGAGTGTCGCAGCTCAAGCGATATCAACCAATAAAACCCAGTCAGGATTTGACGTTTTGACCAAAACTCTGGAAAAAACCGAGCAAATGCAGACCGGCGAACAACAACGTCTGCAACTGGCAGAACAGACCGGAAAAGGTCAACATCTCGACATTAAAGCCTGAATTTACTCAGATCCAACCCAAAACCTCGGGAGCAATGGTAGTTATCAGGTCTCTGCCATATCGAGTCCACAAGGTCGACCCGCCTTATTCAACCGTACAAAAGTTACCGAAATACTGAAAACTTCTTTTTCCTGAGAAGCACCGGGTGCATCGGCATAAACAACAACACTATAGGTCACAGAGGTTCTCCCCTGTTTAACTTTTTCCGTATGAAACCGCAGGATTGAACCATTTTCAACCCGGTACTTGAAGCGACAGGCATCCATCCCAACTGTCACTAAGTTACAACCAGAAAATTCCCGTGAAGCCGCCATCCAGGCATTTTCATCGACCCATTTCAGCATCACTCCGCCAAACAGATAACCATGATGATTTAGATATTCCGGACGGACCAAGGTAAAGTTATCCATGAATTTTCCCCTTACTGGCATCATATTGCTCTTCTGCATGATACGAAGAACGCACCAGTGGCCCCGCTTCAACATGGGCGAATCCGAGAGCAAACCCTTTTTCGGCATAATCGTAAAATTCTTGCGGTGGCACATAACGATGTACAGGAAAATGGTGACGCGTTGGGGCTAAATACTGCCCCAAAGTCAACAATTGACAGTTGTGCTCGCGGAGATCAGCCATCACCTGCAAAACTTCCTCCTCAGTTTCACCCATCCCCAGCATCAATCCGGACTTGGTTATTATATCAGGATTCTGCCGATGAACCTCTGCCAGGAGAGACAGGCTACGTTGATATTCAGCCTCCGGGCGCACTTGCGAATAAAGTCGCGGAACCGTTTCAACATTATGTCCGAGGATATCCGGCTTTTCCGCAAGAATAGTAGCGAGAGCTTCCCAATTACCTTGCAGATCTGAAATCAGTAGCTCAATTCGACATGCACTGGTTAACTTACGAATTTCTTTGATTAAATCGACAAACTGACTTGCGCCACCATCGGCAAGATCATCACGGGTCACGGTGGTGATAACAGCATGGTTGAGTTCTAACTCATAAATTGCTTTTGCGACCTTCATCGACTCTTCGGGATCAGGCGGATCAAGATGACCACTACCGACATTACAAAAACGACAATGGCGGCTACAAACAGTGCCCAGGATCATAAAAGTTGCCGTCCCCTGACTCCAGCATTCCCCTTGGTTAGGGCAAGCAGCACTGCGGCACACAGAATTAAGGCCATGAAGACGATGATAGCGGTCAATTCTGTTATAATTTTCACCCGCTGGAAATTTAACTTTAAGCCAATCAGGCTTGCGAATATGGGTTCTTTGCATCTTCCTTTTGCCCTATCTACTGATTAAAACGACGTAAAAAAATGAATGCGTACGGGGCGATTTAAATTTGCGATCAAAAAAAACAAGGCCCGATCATATTAAACGATCGGGCCTTGAGATTAAACATGTAGATAACTAATTTTATACTTCTTCGAAGTCAGACTTACCAACTCCACAGAGCGGACAGACCCAATCTTCTGGAATATCTTCAAAACTAGTTCCCGGTGCAATACCGCTATCGGGATCACCGACAGCTGGATCATAAACGTAACCACAAACAACACAGACATATTGCTTCATTTGAGCCTCCTTGGTAAGAACTCTATGGTAAAAAAATTCACTTAAGTAAAACTTAGCAGTTTTGATTGTCTATGACAATACTGGTTATGTTTTTTTCTAAACAGGACAAACCTATTTAGCAAGCATCTCCATAAGCGCATCAACAGTCTTTTCAATCCCCTCTGCCGCTTCGCTGATACTGCTTGCCAGCATATAAGCTGGAGAGGTGATAATCTTATTTTCCTTATCGATAACAAACTCATTAACCGGACAAGAAACGTGGGTAGCACCCATTGAAGAAACGGCACCAGCAGTATCTTCATCTGTACCGATAGTCACCTGAGGGCCATTATCAGTACCGAGAACTTTAGCAACCAGCGCAGGTGCAATACAAACCGCCGCAAGGGGTTTCTTTGCCGCAACAATTTCCCGAATCAACCGGGCAACTTCAGGATGGACCTCACAATCTGGCCCCTTAAATGCAAAATCACAGAGATTTTTTGCTGCACCAAAGCCACCGGGGATAAACAGTGCGTCCAAGTCAGCAGCACTAACCGTTGCAATATCACTAATTTCACCACGAACAATCCGTGCAGATTCTTCCAAAACATTGCGACTGGCCCCCTCAACTGTTTCTCCAGTTAAGTGATTAACCACCGCTTGTTCCATATCAGGAGCCATATTAACAACCTCTGCTCCAGCACGATTAAGGGCCAACAAAGTAATAACAGCTTCATGAATCTCGCTGCCATCGTAAACACCGCAACCGGAAAAAATAACACCCACTTTTGCCATGATAACCTCCTGATCAGTGATTGCCTTTGCCATTAAAATAACTCAAGTCAAAGCATAGCAGAATAAATCAACATTGTGCCTGGGACATTTAATTCCGAGGATAAAGAACCGCAATCCCGTGAGCAATCTGGGTCCCCAATGCTCTTAGTCGATGCGGCTCGTTAGAATCCCAGTAAACAGAATCCCCGGGATTTAAAATATAGGTTTCTGTCCCATGTTTCAGTTCAACCTGTCCTTCCAGAATATAGAAAAATTCTTCTCCTGGATGGCTCACTGGTTGAGATTGATCAGTCTGCGCCGGATCAAATTCAACCAGAAA
>JAOZLQ010000201.1 GCA_029934755.1 Desulfuromusa sp.
CGAGTATATGTCAAGTTTTCAGGCAAATATGCTATGCTGCAAAAGCTTGTTGTTAGAGCAAAAGATCATCTTTTCTGATTGAGAGGTTACATGCTGGAATCTTCTAAAATGACTGAGCTCGGATTCTCACAATATGAATCATCCTGCTACATGGCATTGGTGGCTCACCATCCATCGAACGGATCTCAACTCAGCAAGTTATCAGGGATTGCCAGATCCAGAATATATGACGTGCTGAATACCTTAAGTCGCAAGGGGCTGGTTTTTGAGATAGAACAAGGAAAGTATGTTCCGTTGCCACCCCAAGAACTGCAAAAACGGCTGAAGAGTCAATTTGACACGAATATTCATGGTTTTGGAGCAGAACTCGAAGCTATATCAACAGTAACAGAATACGAATATATCCTAACCTTGAAGGGGCATAATAAGGTGATGCAAAAAGCGATTGAGATTATCAATCATGCAGAGAAAGAACTCTATATCAGGCTGTTCCCCCACTGTGGAAAAAGCCTTGCTCCTCACATAAATAAAGCGGCTGCACGCGGAGTCGGTATACGTTATGTCTGCATGGGGCCCATGCCACATAATTTTGAAATTCAAATTGAGCATCCCGATTCACAGGATTTAATTCAAAAGATCGGCGGAGAATCGGTCGATATTATTGCCGACAAGGCAGAAGCTCTGATAGGGATGTTTGAAACGGGGAAAGAAGATCTCTCCCCGTTTATCTGGACAAGAAATAAATGGTTTGTTATTGGCAACCGTGACAGCTTAAGACATGATTTTTATCACTATTTTCTCAATAAAACATATGACAAAAATGAATCACTGACTGATGCCGAAAAACAAGTTTATGAGTTTATCAAGGGTGATGAATAGTTTTAATTTTCCTTGATCCAGTTCACCAATCCTTTAGCGGCGAAAATCTCCATCAGTTCATCCGGCAGTGGCGCAAAACTGAAACTCTGCTCATTGACCCTGATCGTTCCGTTTTCAAGATCAACTCGAACGGTATCACCAGCGGTGTAGGCATCAACAACCTCAGGCAGAACAATAATCGGGAGCCCTTGATTGACTGAAGAGCGGTAGAAAATCCGGTTAACCGATCTTACAATGACCGCTTTCACTCCAGCATGGGCAAATCCGACAGCGGGATGCTCCCGAGAGCTACCACAACCAAAGTTTTCGCCAGCAATAATCACATCGCCAGACTGCACTTTTTCGCTAAAATTATCATCAAACCCCTTGAACAGATGGGGCATAATTGCCTCTGGATCAGAACTGAGAACCTGGTAGGTTAGATTGCCGGCAAACATCAGATCGGTGTTCAGATCATTGACATCGGCATAGTTCCATACCCCATTTTGGTAGCGGTTATCTTCAGCCTTGACCTGTACCGTTGCACTCTGTTCCTGTTTGAATTGATATTTATCATTGTATCGTTGACCACGCGGATCTGTAATTTCACCACTGATCGCTGACATAGCAACACAGGCAGGCGAGGCGAGATAAATCTGTGCTTCAGGATTTCCCATGCGCCCTTTAAAGTTGCGATTAGCGGTAGAAATAACCGTATAACCGTCAGCGGGAATTCCCTGCCCCGTTCCTAAACAGGGTCCACAAGAAGATGAAAGCACATTTGCCCCGGCATGGATAAGATCAGCCAGTAATCCATCTTCCATTGCTTGGAGATAAATCTCCTGTGAAGCAGGAATCACCAGCAGTTGAAAACCATTTGCAACCTTTTTCCCCTTGAGTACCTCAGCCGCAACCCTGATATCTTCAAGACGACCGTTGGTACAGGTGCCAATCAATCCCTGCTGCAGCTTGGTTCCTTGTACTTCAGAAACCGCTTTTACATTATCAACGTGATGGGGGGCAGCCACTAAGGGAAACAATTCTTCTAGGTTGATTTCTATTTCCCGTGCATAAACAGCATCCTCATCAGCCCAGATTGGAGTTCCGCTTTTGTCACCCAAAAAATCAGCCAGCACGTCATCAGCTGGGAATACTGCGTTTTTCGCCCCCATCTCAGAGGCCAAATTGGTCAGGGTCATCCGTTGTGCCATAGAAAGGGTTTTAACCCCGTCACCGTGGTATTCAATACTCATATAATTGGCTCCAGCAGAACCAATCATCCCAATAATCCAGAGGGAAATATCCTTGGCGTACACACCCGTCTGTAATTTACCGGTTAAGGTCACTTTCAATGATTCAGGAACCCGAAACCAAGTTTCACCACGTTTCCATAATCCTGCTGATTCTGTCCGGTCTATTCCGGCAGCAAGGGCATTAAATGCACCAGCTGTGCAGGTGTGGCTGTCGGAGCCAACAATAATCATCCCTGGTTTAGCGTAATTGCTCATCAACTGATGACAGATTCCTTGCGACACATCATGGAATTTATTGATCCCCTGTTTTTTGACAAAATCGCGAATAGACTGGTATTGATTTGCCAGTTTGGCATTGGTTGGGGGGGCATTATGATCCAGAACCACCAGTAACTGATCGGGATCAAAAACCTGGGTTCCACCCATTTGTTCGAAGGTTTTTTCGATACTGGCAGTATTATCGTGAGTCAGAACAATCTGTGGTTTTCGAAAAACAATCGTTCCAGTTTCAGCACCCAATATTTTTTCAACAAAGGTTTGACCCATTTTCTTCTCCAATATCGATACGTTGTAACCAAATATCTAAAAAATCACTTAAAGTACGGCAAGCTGTCTCGTCAACCACAATTTAGCACTGTACCAAAAATACATCCCCTCTTCATGAGGGAGAGGGTCAGAGTGAGGGGGGAGCGGTTGGAGAAAGCCCCCTCATCCGGCCTTCGGCCACCTTCTCCCTCAAGGGAAAAGGGTTTGATTCTAATAAGGTTAAGAAGACAGTTTTTAGCCCAGTAATCCATCACGTTGATATATTTCCATCTGTACCTTGGAAAACTTATCAATCTGCACCGTTTTTCCCGTTTTGCTGTGAGTGATGCTTCCTGCCAGAAAATCAATCTTTACTTCATCACGCTGTTGCAACTCGAGCGCGGAAAGATCAGCATAGGTGAGAATGGGAAAAGCGGCATTGATTGCATTACGTTCGTAAATTGAACCAAAAGACTCAGCAACAATCGCCTGAACTCCCAGCGACTTAAAACAGTCAACCGCCTGTTGGCGTGAGCTCCCCGCACCAAAGTTTTTACCGGAAATAATAATGTCACCCGGTTCTGCCTTCTGCGCAAAATCTTTCCAGCCAGCAAGATTATCAAAAGCATACTGACCCATTTCATTGATGTCAGTAATCGTCAAATAGCGATTGTGAAAGATCATATCAGTATCGATATTATCTTCCTCAACAATCCACACTTTTCCTTCAATAACAGTAGGATGTTCAACGGTCGGTTTTTTACTGTTTTTTGCCGGAGATTCAAATCCACCCTTGGCGGTAAAGACAGCTGGAGTTTCCGGAATTTCATCCGGGGTGGTGATATAACCGGCGACCGCTGAGGCGGCAATATCAGCCGGAGAACCCAGAT
>JAOZLQ010000068.1 GCA_029934755.1 Desulfuromusa sp.
AGAATGTGGACAACTCATTTGTTACAAAACCGGACATTTCTATTTGTTGCTAACAGAAAATTCGACAGATCAAATCAGCTTTCCTCTCTCTGAGTCGGTGGTAAATATATCACTTATTTCCAACCTGGCTGACAAGATCATATATAGGCAGAAAAAGACCTGCCAGAATTACAGCAAACATCCCGCCCGCAATAATCAGGACAAGTGGTTCTATCACTTTACCAATGGTATCGACGGTCGTATTGAGTCGGGTTCGATAATCAGCAGCAATATATTCAAGTTGTTCTGGCAAAGAACCACTCTGTTCCCCGACTTTAATCATACGTAACACAAAAAGTGGAAATAGACCCTTGATTGTAAACGAATTGGCAACCGTTTCCCCGTTGGCGATCCTTTCACCAATCAGCTGCATTTTATCTCGATAAATCTCGTTAGAAACAGCATTGTTCAATATTCTGATAGAACGCACAACATCAATGCCGGCATTCAGTAACAAACTGAAATACTCAGTAATAAATGCCAGGTTTGACGCGATGATGATGGTTTTAAAAACTGGCAGCGACAATAAAATACGTTGGAAGATTTTTTTAATCCGCAAACTGCTGCAAACACCAGTATAGATCAGAGCAATTCCCAGAATAAAAACCGCCAGAATAGGAACAATATACTCCTGGACATAGTTTGACAACCAGAGGATTCCTCTTGTTAATGCCGGAAGTTCAACATCCATTTCAACAAAAAGAACAAGAATTTTGGGAACAACATAATAAAACCAAAAAACCATGCCACCGGAAATGAGCGTAATAACAATTGAAGGATAAAGCAATGCCTGCTTTGTACTGCGAACAATCTCATCAATTTTTTTCAAATGATGCGAGCAGTTCAACAACATGTCATCCAAGTTACCTGTTTCTTCACCGATAATTATCAGATGAATGATCGTCCCCGAAAATGCATTAGGATATTTCTGCAAGGCTTCAGAAAAAGTAGAACCTGCTTCGATGTCAATCACAAGTCCGTCCAAAATAGCGCCGAACTGTCCTTTATCGATACCCTCCCCTGCATCACGTAGAGCACTCAATAAAGGAATTCCAGCTCTGAGCATGACTGAAACGTTATTAAAAAACTCAGCTAAATCGTTTCTTTTTATGGAGCTTCCCTGAAATCCGTACACAAAGAATGTAAGAATAACAGCAATCAGCCGATTTATCTTTTTAACGATGATGACCGTATCACCATTGCGTTCAAGATGACTGATAGCAGAAAGGACATTACTATAGGGGAGTTGAATAATCCCTGAAGTTACCCGCCCTAACCTACTGAGTAGTTTAAACCTAAAATAAGTCACAGTGCCTCAAAGTCTCATTTTACCAAGTACACGCTTAGTTTCATCAACAGTGGTCACTCCCTCTTTGACTTTTTTCCGACACACATCGAAAATATTGGTAAAGCCATGTTCTTGAGCATATCTGCTTATAACATCAAGAGACTCATTTTTATCGATCATGGCTGCCATTTTTTTATCAACTTTAAGAATTTCATAGACGAGAGTTCGGCCATGATAGCCGGTTCCAGAACAGAAATCACACGTTTTTCCTCGATAAATAATGTTGATATCCTGATCTTGTAAATAGTCTTTTTCCTCCTTAGTCGCCTCGTAACTTTCCTTACAATAGGGACATATCTTTCTGACCAGACGCTGGCTGACAACTCCCAACAGCGAATCAGCAATCAAAAAAGAATTCACCCCCAGATCTTTCAATCTGGAGATAGCACCAATAGCACTATTAGTATGCAAGGTAGAAAGTACCAAATGACCCGTTGTTGAAGCTGAAACCGCTGTCTCAGCGGTTTCATGATCCCTGATTTCACCAACCAGAATAACGTCCGGATCATGACGGAGGAAGTAACGAATGGCATCTGAAAATGTGTATCCGGCTTTTTCATTAACCTGAGTCTGTCGCAATAAAGGGATACGGTATTCTATTGGATTTTCAACCGTAACAACATTTTTCTTCATTAGGTCCAGGCAGCGTATACCGGCAAATAGGGTTGTTGATTTTCCTGATCCTGTCGGCCCGGTCAACAAAACAATGCCAGAAGGTTCAGTGAAAATATCTTCAACCAATTTCACATCTTCAGGATAAAATCCCAGTTGAGAAAGACCCATAACAGCACTTGAAACCGGAAGTATTCTGACAACCATATTTTCACCATGCTTCGTAACAATGGTGGATACGCGAAAGTCATAGGAGTTATGAAGAATGGTCTCGGAAAAACGACCATCTTGAGGCAGTCGCTGTTCCGCAATATCAATTTCAGCTTTTAATTTTAACGCAGAAACAAGGCGCAACAGGCTGCCCGGAAGGGCAAGCACTGCGACCATAACACCATCAACACGAAAAGCAATGCTTAGAGAAGATGTCATTGGCCTGATATGGATATCTGTGGCACGCATCTTAACCGCATATTGAAGGAGAAAGCCGATGAATTTTTCATACCCTCTGGCATGTTCGGTATCTTGTTTCAGCAGGTTGATCTCTTTTTCCAGCAGGGATTCCACCGGGTTTTCCAAGAAATAATAACTAGCATTAATCTTGTTGATAAGTTTATTCTTCTCGACACAGTGAATTCGTGGACGTAGACCTGTCTGCCTGGTAATAATCTGGGTCACATCATTGATGGTGAAATGATCCGCAATGGCAATGTCAATTTGATTGTCTTCAATTTTGAGTGGCAGAAAAAGGTTTTTATAACAAATATTCTTATTAAAAAGCTGCAGTTCCTTTTCTCCTGGCACCACATCTTCTATATCTAAATAGGGCAGATTTTCCTGCCACGCAATCGTCGTGGCAACATCATACTGGGTGATAAAACCAAGCCGCTCCAGAATTTCACCAAACCGTTCTGTGGATATTTTTTGTTCCATCAAAGCAAACTGGACATGATCCGCGGTAATAACACCCTTCTCTCGAAGGATGACACCGATTGGTTTACGTTTTGATTCTTCTGTCATCATATTCTCTCAGACTTGTTCTTTAACGAACATAAAACAAAGAGTGTTGAATTATCTGGAATTCCGGTAACGGGCAAACTCAAATCAGTTTGAAAATCAACAATGGCCTGCATCAGCTTACGACCAACAATACCGTCAATTGGACCGGTATAATATTGTCCCTCAAGAAGATACTGAAGTTGGACAATTGACTTCCCTTGATGCCGAAAATGAAATTGTTCTATGTTGAGTTGTGGCTTCCAAAAAAAGATATAATGGGGATTTTCGCTCTTTTTACCAGCTATCCGCAATGCATCCAGATGTTTGAGGGCGGTAGGAATTTCAGAAAAAATAACCATTTGCAACCCTCTGGCCTGGTAAATTTTTTGTTTCAGAGGAAGCAGGTTATCATGCTGTATAGCTTTCCAGAATTGCTGGCCATAATCACCCAGGTTATATTCACCTAAAAAAGTTAATATCGATTCCGGCACAATCGGGGGAGGTGATTTTATTTCTTCTGAACGGACGATCGGGATGACAACTGAAGCAGGTTCTCCTTTATTTAAATCTGGAAAAGAAAAGTCACCCAGAGCCACAAAAACACCACCTAGAACGACAAAAATAAAAACAGCAAGCAGTGACCATTGTCTTCTAAACAACCTGGGTGATGCTGTTTTGAGATCGTCAGCAGCTTTGCGTACCATCTTGGGAGTTATAGATTGAGACTGATTCGAATAGGCAACATACAGGCAACGATCCATAA
Organism: Desulfuromusa sp.; assembly: GCA_029934755.1. Lineage (GTDB taxonomy): Bacteria > Desulfobacterota > Desulfuromonadia > Desulfuromonadales > Geopsychrobacteraceae > Desulfuromusa. Next base: position 3,759 of record JAOZLQ010000068.1, read on the forward strand.
GGATATTAACCCTGCGTAAGTTTCCTTGAGTCTCGGCATATATTATTCTAAAAACACTATTTGGGGTGGCAAGGCGCGTAGGACCAGTTGTGGTTAGCTTAAAGTCAATATACTTCTGCAAACCCTGACGAGAGAGAGTGGAAACTTCATGCTGAATAACAATTCTCGATTTCAACTGACGAAGATCATTGTTGTTCAGCCGATCAATTAATTCCGGTTGGCCAACAAGAAGTATTTGAACAAGCTTTTCACTATTCCCTTCAAGGTTTGAAATCATTCTGATGATTTCAAGAGATTCCCAACTTAAATTCTGGGCATCATCAATAATGATGGCGCAGTTTCTTCCTTCTGCGTTTTGTTGTAGAACAAAATTATTGAGCTTTGCCAGTTCTTCATCAGAGTCACCAGCCTCCCCTTCAATGCCAAAATCTTTATTGATTTGCCTGATAAATCCCGACTCTGACAGCAAAGAATGAAAAACCAGAGAAGTGCAGATATTGCCCTCAGTTAGAATTTGTAATATTTTACGGCTGATTGTGGTTTTTCCGACTCCAACTTCTCCAGTGAGAACAAAAAAACCCTTTCGCAAGGTGATCCCGTGTACCAGCTCAGTGACAATTATATCAATATTTGTCGATACAAAAAAATCATCGGCATCTGGTGTCACCGGAAAAGGATTTCGGTTGAGACCCAGAAAATCAAGATAGGGAAGCTTGTTGCCTTGATTCATAATGTCCATATCCCTGTGTAAATCCCCTTGGATTTCCCCTGAGTAGCCTGAAAACTGCCCGCATTCAGATCAATCATCCCATCAATGTGCTGGTCAATCCGTTGCAAAGTTTGTTGCCTGAGCCCATAAATAATAATTTTCCCTTGATCAATAATAAGAAAAATCTGTTGTTCCGGCTCAGATATTTTTTTTAAATGATGCGCGTAAGACCGACCAGTATTAGTGTCTGGAACTTCGATCGCATACTGCTTCGCCAAACGTTCTACCTTATCCATTGAAGCTACGAGTTGTTGGTTTTGCATTGTGGGAAGCCATGGTTCCTGTTCCTGCAATCTCAAGACAACCTGTTTCCATCCCAGAACAAAATTTGAAATAAAAAGGTGATCAAGGGCCAGGTTCACAACCTTTCCTCCCGCCCAGAGTGGTAGCATGATCAAAGCTGTATAGAGACAGAACGAAACCATTCTATCGACAAACTTACTACGATATACCACTGAGCATCACCAGCTTAATTTCCTATTTGCTGTTTAAAATGTAGTAATACCTGGTTTCCCGGATAATAGTTTAAAAGATAACTGACCTGCCGTTGGGCTTTTTTCAGTTCTCCCTGCTGTACCAGGACAACGATCATATTCAAACCCGCTTCAAGATCAGTTTCATTGTTTTCCAAAACACGATTCAGAAGTTTTTGTGCCTGATCTATTTTATTATTCTGTAAATAAAAATACGCCTTAAGCTTTAGAATATAGTTTGAGTCAGTCCCCAGCAAGGTCTCAAGTTTTTCTAGAATTTCGGTGCCCATAGCAAAATCATGCCGTTCTATGGATTGTCGCAATTCCCTATTCAGGTTCTGGATAGTCGGATTGAAATCATTCTTAGCGTTTCTGGTCGCAAATTTCTGTTGCGGTTTTTTAGAATTAACAGCCACCGTAGAAACTGTTTCTGTCAAAGTGGAAGGACGCATTTTACTGGATATTTTTTTAAAAACTGGAAGAACCTGATCTCCGGTACTTCCCAAACTTAATTTTGATCGTCCAGGCTGAGACACAACTTCTGACACACTCTTGGCCTCAGGAATTATCGCAGGTCGCGACTGCATTGCCATTTTTTGTTCAACAGTCAAAACAGGATGTACTTCCTGCCGTTGACCTCCCGCTGTTTTCTCAACCTGAGAACGGATAACAGCAGGTATTTTATTTACTGTTTTGACGGTAGCCTTCTGACTGGAAATATCTGCAGCTAACTTTTGGCTGTCCCCTTCAACCGCAACTTTAGCAGGAAAATTGGTTGGTTCTTCCGGTATGGTTCCTGCCGCAATATGTGCAACCACAAATTCCTCCGGCTCTTCCAGAACAGGGGCAGCAGCAGGTTTTGTCAATTCCTCTTCAGCAGATTGAGTAGAAAAGGTTTCCTCTGCAGTATTATGATTTATCGGTCCAATGGAAATGACCCCAGAAGAAGCTGTTTCAAATTGATAAAGATAATAAAGACAACCCACGACAACACTGATAACCAACACCAATAAGATAGAGACGAGTAGAGCGTTTTTTTTAAACAAATCCTCAAAAATGAGTACATTTCCGTGAGATATGGATAGTTCTTGCTTCTTGTCTACAGGCTTTTTTATTTTATTCAGCACATCGTAGATCACACTCATAAAATGCTGACTTTCAGGATAATGACCAGTTCTTTATTATCCGATATGCGATAATCATTCCGTACAAGTTGACCTAAAAATGGAATCGATTCCAACAGTGGAACCCCCTTGGTCGCATCCGTCTTAACCCTGTCAATCAGTCCACCTAGGACAACGGTATCCTCTGTTTGCAAACCAATGACCGTACTCAACTCCTTGACATCTACTTGCGGCAGGGCAACAGAGACATCATTGCCGAATCGAACTGCCTCCAAACTTTGTTCTTCGACATCGCTCTTGATAGGATTAACCTGCAGGCTCAACCGGTAGTTGTCCTCAATAAACGGAATAACCCCTAAAATCAGACCATCAAAGACAGATGAAGTTTCAACCTCAGTGGAATCACCACCATCATCACCTGAGTTGGTAACCGTCACGCTTTTGATATAGGTAAATGATGTTCCCACACTGATAAGTGCGGGTTGACTATGTTTAACCCGGATAGTCGGATTGGAAACTACGCGAGCATTACCATAGGTAGAAAGTGCGTTAATAACACTATTAAACTGATTGGTAGGAATACCGGCCGCCTGATTAAGAACCAGGCCTGACTCCAGCGACCAAGACAAAGAATCTACCAGCTTAGTAGAATCTGCCAACGCACTACGCAAATGGTTCCAGTCAATACCAAACTGGAAACCATCACGCAAACTCACCTCAATAATCTGGGCCTCAATAAGGATCTGTCTTTCCATCATTTCCTTTAAGTGGGTGATAATTTTGGCGATAGACTGAATACGGTTATGGGTATCACGAACATAAAGGGTACCAGTCATACTATTAAGCGCATAGCGTCCATCCGGAGAGATGGTTTTACTCACCATTGACTCCAGCAAAATGTAAGGGTTACTTTCTTTCCCCCCCTTGCCATCGATAGCAAACTTCCCGGCTAGTCCCCCAACATTCACGCCGCCATCTCCCCCCCCCAGGACATCACCACCGACAGAGAAGGAGACAGTAGCAGCGCTATCAAGAAAGTTGAGTTTAAATATTCTTTCCTGAAACCCGCTCACATGGATCATATTTTGATCAATCACATAGGATAATCCTGAAGCCTTGAGGATTTTGTCCAAAATCAATGATGCTGGCGCATTCTCAAAATTAACCGTAATCCTTTTACTGTTCATATCAATATCAGGATCAATCAGAAGGTTCATCTGGACATTCTTTGCCAGAGAAAATAGAGCGACCCGCAACTCCTCATCCACCAATGCCATGGAGATAAAATGACCATCAAGAGGATTATATTTAGGAGCAATCGGCTTGATATCGACCATACGCGGAGCTTTTTTTTCAAACCGCTGCCGCAGCAAATTCTGATCGTGATTCAGCCGCTCAACTTCAGCCGCTGCCATCCCCGGCAGTTCACCTAAATCAGGGTCCTCTGTGGTTGTGATATGAGCAATATCTTTCTGTATCCCCGCACATCCTGAAAGGAAAACTGCGACAAAAATAAACATGACCAAAACGGGAAGTCTATATCGGACGAACTTGTAATTCGGGTTTGCCATGCTCAAAACCTCTTTTATTTCCCCTGTCGGGATTGATTCGAAGATGCGGATTTTGCTGTCACCGGAACCCATTCAGCAATGTTATTTTTTGTAATAAGAACCCGCCGGGGTTCTATTCGACTGATACTGCCACCATCAGGCATAACATCACCCTTCTGATAAAATTTATTATTAATATAGCAGTACTGGTTCTGGTCAGAGACAAAAGTGAAAGTGACCTTATATGTAGACTTCGGAACTTTTTTTGACTGGGTCCTGTGGGAAACGACTTGTCTGACAATTTTCTTTTCACCAAAAAGCTTCAGGTCAACTCCAGATGGGGTTCCAACTTTAGGGTTAGCAATAAGAATTAGCTTCTTACTGAGATCCTGAACGCGGTCAATTTCTTCCCTGCTAGGGACTTTAAAATCTGTACTATTCTGTTTATAAGCAAGAATATCATGAGCATTGACGTTCTCAGGTACACGAGTTATGGCCAACCATCCAGCATAAATCAAACCTGCAGCCAGCAGCAAAAAACCTACGAGTGGAACAAATTTGACTTTCATTTTGTCCCCCCTATAAAACTTTCATAAACAAGTAAAAACTCCGCCTGATCAATTTCGGTGTTGAATGTATTTTCTACAACCTTGTAGTTGTTTTGTTCAATATTCTTAATCAATTTTTGGTAATTCCGGTAAGCTGTTTGAAAACCGGCATCAATCTTACCGCGAATTTGGACAGTCATCGCGTCGTCCTGCACATCAACCTGCACCTGTTCAATGACCATCTGATTTGAAACTGCAGCAGATAGATCATTAATAACCGATTTGAATGTTTTAGCCACCCGATACCGATCCAGCTTTTTCAACAGCTCCAGCGATGCCGTATAATCGACCTTTTCGGGAAGTGAAAAACTGGTTAAATCTGCAAGTTCTAGTTTTGCAAGAACGATATCTGCTTGCAAAGAATCGGTTTTTGTATGTAACAAACTAGTTCCAGCCACCAGTCCCAGTGCTAAAACAGCCAAGATAATCTGGGCCACAGGAAGACAGCGACGGGCATAACAACTCATTTTTGTAGCTGTCTGGGAGATACTATCCCCGACAGCTAGAAGATCCAGCAAAGGCAGCAGTGAGCAGCTTCTGCTTTCACCATCTACGGTGATCTGGGTCGATGGTGTCTCAACAATACTTCTGCCTGGTCGGTCATCCCAGTCTGGCTTATCTGTGGCATCAAACCAGTTGCAGATAACACATTGGCCTATTGCCAACATCTTCTCCCGCTCAACGCTGTCAATATCGTCGCCAATCATATTCCACAACGACTGAACCTGATCTTCTGACTGATCAAAAATAGTTGCGCGGCTAGAGTAATAGACTGTTTTTTGACTAGCTATAAGCAAATCAGCATACCGGCCATGGCGAAACACCAGAGCTACCGGCTGATGGCCGGGAACCTTCCTGCAGATCTGTAAAAGAAGAGTATGAAGAGGGAAAACAAGAAGAGCATCTGAACTATTGCCAACCCGATCCAGATATTGATGGAACAGATCATGAGTAAGGGCGGTGTAAAATACTTCCGTATTATCACGCCCTTTTTTACGGGACTCATGGCTGATAACTTGTACAGGATCGGTGAATTCACCCTCCTCCTGCAGCTTTTTTGCAACCATAATATTCGCGTATTTAGGTCCTGTTTCAACGGTGGTTACTCTGGAGATTGTACTCTGCCCAAACCCGGGAAAATCAGTAACAAGCCAGCTCTCACCTGCAAGTTCAGCAACATTTGCGACCTGACTGAAATGCCCATTGCGATAGAGGTAGGTTCCATCGTCAAGCTCAATTATATATTGCCTGGTAGACCCGCGACTCATGATCCATCCCTCACAATAAATTTACCTTGAACCTCTAGAGTCAAGTCTCCTTCCTGCCGATTCCCTTCTGAAAAAATAGGGGGTTGCAATTCAGCAGTGTTGACACTCTGAGGTAAAACGGGATCTGTCTCTAGGCCACCGACCGGGATAATCCCATCTGGCTGTAACTCATTGAGATCAACCTGCAAAGAAGAAGCAGTTTTGACCGGCTTGTTGCGGTAGACGCCACTACCAATATAAAGGGCTCCCGGTTGAAAATAATAAGTTTTGCCATGCGAGAGTTGATCCAGAATATTGCCTGCCTCATCAAAGCTTAATGATCTATTAACACTGACATCGTAGGTTTGCCATTTTTCCGGAGCCAGCTCGAACTGTTTCACCTGTCTGGTAAATTGACTTAACGTCACCATCGCACGTTTATATTGATCCACCCGCTGACGCTGTTCTCTGGCTTGTCCAATCTGATCATGAGCAATCTGCAAGCGTTGCTTCTCAACCTCAAAGTTGTTATAGCCCCCAAGGAATTGATATGTTGCATAGCTGAAAAACAAGCTGACACAAATAGAGACAATGATCGTCAGACCAGGTTTAAAATTGCTAAAATTTGCCATAATCACCTTGGGTTGTTGCAGTAGACAACGTTGTCAATCTCCATTCGGAAAATCCGAATGGAGATTGTTAAATCTACTTACCTCTACACCGTTTCAAATAAATCAATACTGCTGGAATGCCAATCGATAGGGGAAAAACCTTTCAGTCCGGTGAAATCTCATTCCCGCTGTATCTTTTCACCCCCTGAGATTAAGGAACATCCATAATATACATGGTATTAACAACTGCGGCCGCAGTAATATCGGGCCAGTCATTAGCATCTGTATATTGACGGAAAGTCCCATCCTGGCCATTTGCAACCCCATCAACAATCCGATCAGTCGCAATCGCCAGATCTGTAGGCATATTGGTCATATAAAGTGCATTGTTAGCAACAGTAACCCCGCCACCACCACCGCCACCACTGGTCGCATTTAGACTATACAGATTCACTGTTATCGTGCGGGCACCACTTTGTTTACCCTTAAAGGTAAATTGATAACTGTTTGTCGTATTGGTTGTGGGGATTTCCAGACCAACAGCCCGCAAACGATTTTCAACAGCAGTCCATTCTGCGGCAGAATTGATGTTATCAAAAACACCATTCGTCGTCGCATTGACTCCGCCATTAACGATGCCATCCCCAAGAACTCCGCCAGTACGGTCATAATAATTGAGAACCGTCAGTTCCCACTGTTTCACAAATGAGTTGTAAAACTTTTTCTGCTTAGCCGACTGAATTAGATCCCCCCCTTTAACGGTCGCCCCTAGGATGAGACCAATAATAATTAGCACAATAGCAATTTCAACTAATGTGAACCCTTTTTCATTCCTTAATGATCGACTCCATTTCATAATCTTTTCTCCATAATTCAGGACCTTCGCTAACATTAATAAGATATTCTTCAGAAAACTACCACAGACAACAGCACAATTCAATGATTATTCTTTAATATTAATTTTTTTTCACCGACGACCACTGAGATCAAGAATATTCTCAACTAATCACGAAAAAAAGACAGGCATATATTAATAATTGATTATTTTTTATGTCTAATATATAGTGAGGCTCTTGCAAAACCCTTTACATTCCAGCAATCGTCATTCCCGCGCAGGCGGGAATCTAGAGT